>JBEPWY010000055.1:0-13592 GCA_041642185.1 Marivirga sp. | reverse complement strand
CCCTCTAATGATAATTTTCTATAAAAAGCAGGTTTATTCTTCATGCTTTCTCCATACAGCATCTAACAATAATTGAGCTGTCGCTGGATTAGTCGCAATGGGAATATTATGAACATCACAAATTCTCATCAGCATTTGTACATCAGGTTCATGGGGATGTTTACCTAAAGGGTCTCTGAAAAATAATACCATGTCCAGTTTCTTCTCTGCGGCCATAGCGGCAATTTGTGCATCTCCGCCAACTGGTCCTGAAAGTAATTTAGTAACCACCAAACCGCTATTTTCCGCATATTTACCGGTGGTACCTGTAGCTACCAAATCCACTTCATTGAGTTTGCTTTTATTTCTCATTAAGAAAGCTACCATTTCCGGTTTTTTACCGTCATGTGCTATAACTGCTATTTTCATTATATTGAGTTAAGTAGTATATTCTGCATTTATTTTAACGTAGTTGTAAGATAAGTCTGATCCCCAGCCAATAGATTTAGCATCTCCCTGATGGAAATCAAATTTAACTCTCACATCTCTTTTAGCTAAAATTTCATTGGCTAATTTTTCATCTAATGTTTTAGGCTGACCGGATTTGAGCAGGCATAATTCATCTTTTTCTCCCATAAATAAATCCACTTTATCCGGATTAAAGTCAACCCCGGCCCTTCCAGCAGCTGCAAACATTCTTCCCCAATTAGGATCTTTACCAAAAAAAGCCGTTTTCACTAACAAAGAGGTGGATAATGTGCGGATAATTTTTCTGCAATCTTCTTCAGAAGGTAAGCCCTTTACTTCAAAAGTGATCATTTTAGTAATACCCTCACCGTCATCTACTATAGTTTGGCCAAGTTGGATGCAAATTCTTGTCAACTGATTTTCCACCTCTGCATAATCTGCATGTTCAGTGCTATCAATTAAATCGTTTTCAGCATAGCCATTGGCCATTACCAACACCGTATCATTTGTACTGGTGTCACCATCAATTGATATCATATTAAAGGATCTGTCTACGGCTTTGTTCAAAGCAATTTTCAATACTTCCGGTTTAATATTCAAATCTGAAATGATAAAGGAAAGCATTGTTCCCATATCAGGATGGATCATGCCAGATCCTTTAGCTATACCTCCGAAATGGATCATTTTACCATTTAATCCGAAGCTTAAAGAAGCTCCTTTTGGCTTTGTATCAGTAGTCATAATAGCTTTAGCTGTGTTATTGCTACTTTCCGCAGTGTTTTCAAGCCTGTTCATGGCTAAAGTAATGCCATTTAAAACTTCGGTTATTGGGAATGGCCTACCAATAACTCCTGTACTGGCAATAAATACGTCTTTTTCGGCCACTTTAAAAACAAGTGAAGCTCTTTGAATTTCTTCATAAACCGCCTTCATTCCTAGTTCACCGGTACAGGCATTGGCATTTTTAGCATTGATCACCACTGTTTGGATCAGTCCGTCCTCCATCTGCTTTTTACAAACCTTTACCGGCTCGGCCACCACCAGGTTTCTGGTAAAAGCTGCAGCTGCGGAGCATGGCTTCTCCGCATGGATTACGGCTAAATCCAATTCATCATTTCCTTTAAGGCCAATGGCAAATCCGTTAAAAATAAATCCTGGTACTGTACTTAAATCTGCAATCATGTTTTAAGGGTTTAAGGGTGCTAAATTCAGACCTGCTTTTTCGTCCATTTCAAATCTAATGTTCATATTATGAACGGCTTGGCCCGCAGCTCCTTTTACCAGATTGTCAATTACCGACAGCACGACAATTAAATCATTTTCCTCATCATAATAGGGATATATATCAGCAAAATTGGATCCTTTTACATTTTTTACCTGGGGTGGGGAAGGAGTAAGTCTCACAAAAGGTTGTCCTGTATAGTAATTGTTAAACAATGCTTTTAGCTCATTCATATCTATTTTTTCAGCAGGTTTTATATAAGTAGTACTCAAAATACCTCTGTCGATAGGTAATAAATGTGGAGTAAACTTTACTGAAAACGGTTTGTTATTCAATTTTGATAAACTGTTGTGAATTTCAGGTTGATGCCTGTGCCCGTCCACCTTATAAGCAAAGAAATTACCATATAAGGAAGGGAAATGAGTGCTTCCTCCAGGTTTTATACCAGCTCCAGTGGTACCCGATTTAGAATCTACAATGATAGTGCCTTCCGCATAATTCCCTGATTTAATAATTGGAGCCAAAGCCAATATGGCTGAGGTTGGATAGCAACCGGGATTGGCAATTAAATCTGCTTTTTTAATGTCCTTTTTAAATAACTCCGGTAAGCCATAAGCTGCTTTTTCAATTAGCTCAGGACTGACATGCTTCTGATACCATTTTTCATATAAGGCAATATCGTCCAACCTGTAATCTCCTGAAAGATCAATTACTACTTTACCTTTTTCTAAAAATTTAGGGGCAAAGTTCATAGATACACTATGTGGAAGGGCAAGAAATACCACATCCACATCAATTTCTAATGCTTCTTGCACTTTTATCAACTGAAGTTCCATTAAACCACGGAATGCACCGTGAAGATCTGCAAAGGGTTTTCCGGCTGAACTTTCAGAGGTTATATATTCAATGGTAGCATGAGGATGGTTCAAAAGTATTCTTACTAATTCCGAACCGGTATACCCTGATGCACCAACAATACCAATTTTAATATTCTTCATTTTAAGTCTGTTTTAAATTACAGAGGCCATTAAGTTATAATTTTAAAAGGCAAAAGCTTTTCATTAACCTAATGACAGAAATGTTACAATTTATTATTTTTCTTAATTAACAACTAACCAGAGGGTGCTGTTTTTTTGCTTTGTGTGGATTTATAAACCTTTTCCAAAGCATTTTTAAAAATGTCAACGCACTCATCTATTTCCTCTTTATTAATAATAAGTGGGGGAACAAAGCGCATCACCGTGCCTGAAGCGCAATTGCCTATCAGGCTATTGTCTAACATTTCTGTCACGATGTCTTTGCCTTCAATATGTAAAGCAACACCCAGCATTAATCCTTTACCTCTTATTTCTTTAACGGCCGGATGATCACCCAATGTTTTTGTTAGTTGTTCTTTAAAATATTCTCCCATTAGGGATGCATTTTCCAAAAGTTTTTCTTCTTCAATTACCTCCATAGTGGCAAATGCGGCCGCACAAACCATTGGGTTGCCACCAAAAGTAGTTCCGTGTTGTCCGTTTTGCAAGGTGTCTGAAACCTTCTGATTGGTAATAACCGCACCTATTGGTACTCCGCTGCCCATTCCTTTGGCACAAGTAACTATGTCGGGCCTGATGTTGAAATGCTGATAGGCGAAATATTTTCCTGTACGACCAAAACCAGCCTGAATTTCATCTATAGCCAATAGGATATCATGTTCTTTACAGATTTCCGCTACTTTATGAATGAACCCCTCATTTACTACATTAATACCACCTTCTCCCTGTATGATTTCGATAACGAAACCTATGGGTTTAGTATTTTTAACATAATCCGTCAGCATTTCCAGGTTATTGTACTCTAATCTGTGGAAACCTTCAGGAAGAGGCTCAAATCCTTTTTGGTATGTTTCTTTGCCCATGGCCAGATTGGCTATTGTTCTTCCATGGAAGCTACCAGTAAAACTTACGATAGGCCCTTTTTTATTTTTTTTAGCAGCATAGTTTCTGATAAATTTAATAGCTCCTTCATTAGCCTCTGCTCCGCTATTACAAAAGAATGCGCGGTCAAGACCTGCAGCACTTACCAGTTTTTTAATCAGTTTTGCTTGTGGCTCAATATAGAAAAAGTTAGAAACATGTATTAAGCGTGCGGCCTGATCTTGTATAGCTTTTACCACTTTAGGGTGGCAATGACCTGTATTACAAACAGCAATACCCGCAAGCATATCCAGGTATTTCTTACCGGTGCTGTCCCACATATACATTCCTTTTGCCTTTTCTGCTATAATGGGCAGGCGGCCGTATAATGGTAAGTGGTAATTATCTAAATCTTGTATAGTATCTTGCATAAGAAAATTATTTTCAATTTAATAGATATAGCTAATTCATTAGTGAAAAGGAAGGTTAGCTAATTTTACTATTTTAATATCTTTGTTCCCAATCCTTCGGCTTGTAAAGCTTTGCTGATATTACCCGGATCTTGCCCATTAATGATCCTCACATTAGCCACTCCTCCATTTACAGCAGTAAAACAAGCTTCCATTTTAGGCATCATTCCTTCGGTGATTTTGATTTCACCGGACTTTCTTAAAGTTTGCTCATCAATTTCATGGATAATGGTATCAGGCTGCTCAGGGTCTTCCATAAGGCCGTCAATATTGGAAAGTATAAGGAAATGATCAACCTTTAAGGCAGCGGCTAACGCGCCTGCAAAGATATCTGCATTTACATTATAGGAGTCGCCTGATGCATCCATTGCAATAGAATTCAGAATTAAGAAGTAGTTTTGTGAAATCAGGTATTCGTATAATTCGGTATTGATATGGCTTATTTCGCCAACCCTTCCCAAGGGTTTATCCTGTCCGTTAATAACCACTGTTTTAGGTTTGCTCGTTACTGCGCCTCCATCTTTAGCGGATAAACCAATGGCTTTCATGCCATTTTGTAAAGCCATTTCTGTCAGCCGACCATTTACAAAACCTCTTAAAGCGGCTTCCACATAGGGAATGGCCTCATCAGAAGTAAAACGTAAACCCTGGATAAATTCTGAGTTTACTTTACCAAACTCCAAAAATTGCTCAATAAATGGACCACCTCCATGCACCAGGACTACGGAATATCCGGAATCGCTTAGCTTTTTAATCTCCTGAATTATATCTTTTTGAAGGTCGGTATCGGTCATGGCATTACCGCCATATTTAATCAGAATGGTCTCCTTTTTACTATTATGCATACATAATAAGACTGATTTCAGATCTTTTTGTTGCGTTTGGGCTGTTTAAGCGAGATAAGGAGAGAATTAATTAAAAAGTACGAAGCTGATTTACAAGTTAAGCCAATAATTTATCTTTAACACTAAAGCTCTATTTTTGGTATTATCACCGGGCAAAAAATCCACTGGTCCGTTGGGGGCAAAATTTTCTGTATACACCAGAAATAAATCCGAAGCAGGAGCAAATCGCCACTGAAACCGCAAGTTGTAATTAACATTATCGAATCGATTATTATATTGAGCAAAGCCTGTAAAAAAAATAGCATCTGTAAAAGTTAAATCTAACCTGGGGCCAATCAGGTAGAATTTTGCTTCACCAAAACCTTCAGGTAAACGGATGTCATTATAATCAAGATCCACAGAAAAAGAGCCGTAAGGCTGGAACCTGTAACTAACATTACTGAATGTATTTAAAAGCACTCCGTTATAAAATCCCCCATAAGTTATACCGGCTTCATAAGTAAAGGCACTTTTCCTGTCAGATGTGTAATAGGCGGTCATATTATTCCAACTATAATCAGTACCTTCTAATAAAAGGCTATCACCTTTTGGAGTGATTGGGTTAAAATTGAAGAACATATATTCATAGTTTCTTGCTAGCTCGAATGAGAAATAGGAGGTATTGGTAAAGTTCATCTGGTACTGTAGACCCAATGAACGATCTGTAACTCGTTGGAAACTTGCATCAGTTGTATAACCTATTTCAAAACTTAATTGCGTATTGATAATATCCTTATTTTTAGGATACATAATATAGGTTGGGCTTAAAGAGCCTTCATTATAGCCTACCCTCGGTACAAAGCCCATTTCAGCATTAAATCCATCTCCGATGGCAGTATGCACCCATCTAACTGCGAAATTTCTTTGCTGATAACGTAAGAATGCACCATGATTATAGGCGCTTTTCTTATTCCAGGCGTCAAATGAGTGTTGATAATAGAAATCACCAATCCATTTAGTGTCTTCTGTAAATAAATTGAATTCTGCTCCTACCACTCGATTATACAATTTGAAGGAGGTAGTAGTGTCATTTCCATGAATTTCCCGCCTTGCAATTTGTGGATTATAGGCTGATAATTCCTTTGATTTATTAACTCCCAAATTATCTTTATTGGCAAAAACGAAGGCCACATTAGATCGTGCCAGAACATTTTGCTGAAGCGCCAGAACACTATAGTTTTGATAGGGAAGATTTAAATCCTCTCTTTTATCGGTGACCATATTGAGTAGCCCCACACGCAATTTGTCATTTGCTTTTCCACTTAAACGTGCTCCGCCCAATATTGGCACTTGTTCAGTTCTACCTAAAGTATCAGTTGTTATTCCAATTCTTCTGGAGAAGAAAGCCCTTGATTGGGGGAAGCCAAATTTGCTAAATAAGTCCGCATTCTCCAGAAAAAATTGTCTTCTCTCCGGAAAGAGCACTTCAAAACGGCTTAAATTGATCACTTGCCTGTCCACCTCAACTTGTGAGAAATCCGGATTAACAGTCAAATCTAAATTTAAGGCAGGGGTAATTCCAATTTTCGCATCAAAACCTGCATTGCCTCCATACCCATTATCTAATTCCGGATTTTCGTAGTTCCGGTTAAGGTCGCCCAATACGTAAGGAATTACGGAAACATTGGTGCCTGCTGGAGGCGGAGGTTCAGGCCATACTACTTTGCCGCTAAAAGACAGGGCTGATGCCGTATATTGCTGTTCAACGGCTATCCAGCTTGATCTTTCATTTCTTTTAAGATGGTTTCTGAAAAACTGAATATTCCAGCTAAGATTTGTATCAGTATATCTTATCGACTTAAAAGGAATGGCTATTTCGGCCACCCATTTTCCTTCATGAATTTTTACTTTTGAATACCATTTATTATCCCAATCGGAATTGATGTTGGCTCCTTCATCAATAGTTCCTTCACTTTGCACGCCGTAAGGGCTTATGCCAAAAGTAAACCCATTGGTAAAATCGTTGTAGGGGTCAAGATATATAGAGAAATTTTCGTTGAGCGCCCATTCAAAATCTCTACGTAAAGACTGCACAACATAACCTTCATCCCCATCGTAGCAAGTAATTCCAAAATAAAAATTTTCTTTGTCGTATGTCATTCTTACTTCTGACTCCATTTCTGCTGCCCGATCATCTGTAGGAATATTCATATAAAATCCAGTGGCCAACTCGGCTTTTTGCCAGCTTTCCTCATTCAGTTCACCATCTAAGGTAATATCATCTGTTGCAGGCTTTAACTTATAGGTAGTAAGCTGAGGCTGATTTTGAGCAAAGAGTGATATAGCACCACCAAAAAGGAGGTAAAATGGAAAAAAGATACGTACAACAACTTTCATGCTGCAATGCTATGAATTTTTTGAATGTTTTACACAAGAAATTTTATGAAAGGGTAAAAGTGTCATGTCAATACACTAATAAAGATCAGGGAAACCACTCTATGGAAGACATATCAGAAATTATACAACACAATTTAAAATTTGAACGTCTAACCTTAAGCGATTAGTTTCTTAGCTAAAAGGTATTTTTTATATTTACCTTTTAGCACAACTTTTAAATTTAAGCAACTGAAAATAACAGAAATCATATATGCTGATATGCATTCTATCTGTATTAATACTCGCATTTTTAGTTCCTCTGCTCCATAGGTTCCTGGGAAATAAAACAGCTTTTGTATTGGCGGCTATTCCTCTCACTGTTTTTATATTTTTTTTATTCCAATACCTGACTAATTCAATAGTTTTTCCAATCAAAGAAGTCTTTGAATGGAATCCATATTTCCATCTCAGCCTTTCATTTTATCTGGATGGGTTAAGCTTATTATTCTGTTTGATGATTAGCGGTATAGGTACGCTTATTTATATTTATGCTGGTTTTTACATGAAAAATGCCGCATACTATAGTCGGTTTTTCATGATACTGACCCTTTTTATGGGGGCAATGCTTGGGCTGGTGCTGTCAGATAATTGGCTGAGCATCTTAATATTTTGGGAAATGACCAGCATTACTTCTTTTTTATTGATAGGATATGAACATGAAAAACCAAAAGTGGGAGCCGCTGCATGGCAGGGGCTTTTGGTGACTGCCTCCGGAGGCTTGACCTTATTAGCAGGAATGGTCTTAATGGCTGTGGTTACCGGTGAATACAGTATCTCAGGATTGTCTCAATACAGTAAAATGCTCACTGAGCATAATTTATATCTACCTATCCTCTTATGTGTTTCATTTGGTGCCTTTACTAAATCAGCCCAGGTGCCTTTTCATTTTTGGTTGCCCAATGCAATGGCAGCTCCAACCCCGGTAAGTGCTTATTTACATTCCGCAACTATGGTAAAAGCAGGAATTTATTTCTTTGCGCGCTTTTCTCCGATTTTGGGAAATACAATTGAATGGCAAATCCTTCTTTGTACTGTAGGTAGCCTCACCATGATCACAGGAGCTGTTATGGCTTTCCGCTCCGATAACCTCAAAAAGTTGCTGGCATACTCCACCATTAGTGCATTAGGAATAATGGTATTGGCATTCGGTATTGGTACCGAAGAGGCTATATATGCAGGTATTGCTTACATTATAGCTCATGCTTTATATAAATCGTCTCTATTTATGCTGGCAGGGATTATAGATAAACAAACCGGTACTAAATTGTTAAGTGAATTGCCGGGCTTGTTATATAAAAGATTACCCTTAGCCTTTATTCTTGTTTTAATTGCTGCTTTTTCGCTTGCAGGCATAGCACCTTTCTTTGGATTTGTGGGGAAAGAAATGTTGTTTGAAATGACCTTAGGGACACCATTTTTTTCAATGGTATTAACTGTAATTGTATTGCTTGTAGGGTCTATTTTTGTAGCTGTTTTATTAATACTTTCCCATAAAGCATTTTTTAAAAAGCCTGTTGATGATGGCCGAGATATCAAGAAAGTCCATGGCTTGTTATATTTGGCTCCAACTATCACAGCTTTAGCAGGATTGTTTTTCGGACTTTTCCCCGATACTCTATCAGCTTTTATTTCTCAGGCATCCATAAGTATCAATCCTACTCTTGCGCCTAAACACCTGGCGCTATGGCACGGCTGGAATTTAGCTTTATTGCTCAGTATAATTTCTATACTTGCAGGTGTCGGCTTATATTATTGGAATACTAAAAAATCCTATGAATTGAAATCCAGGTTTCTGGAAAAATTTACCCCTTCAGCCATTTATGAATATCTGTTCAATGGTATGTTAAGAATAGGCGAATGGCAAACAAGGAAAATCCAAACCGGTTATTTACGGTATTATGCCATGTTTACATTGCTTACCATTCTGTTGCTTACCGGATTCACCTTTTTTTACAAAGCAGGCATAAGATTAAATACGTCTACAATTGATGTGTATTTTTTTGAAGTTCTGCTGGGGTTGATCGTATTGATGGCTCTGGGGTTTACTTTGATTACTCGTTCAAAAATTGCCGCCTTATTATCATTATCTATAGTGGGTATTGCCATATCTATCATTTTTCTTGAAGCCGGTGCGCCCGATTTGGCCATTACATTTTTCCTGATAGATACATTAACAATTACCATTTTTGTACTTATTCTACATAAATTGCCTAAAAAAATTGTAGCCAAAAATCTATTAGCCAAATACAGAGATGCTTTTATTTCGTTAGGGATAGGACTATTGGTTACACTAATTTTATTTTCGTTGACCTACAATCCGCTTGACTCCCAATTGAAAACATTTTATGCAGAAAATAGCTATAGTCTGGCTAAGGGTAAAAATATAGTAAATGTAATACTGGTTGATTTTCGAGTATTAGATACCTTTGGAGAAATTATTGTATTGTCAGTTGCAGCCTTGGGTGTTTTTGCGCTTGTTAATTTTTCAAAAAGCAACAAGAGACTATGAATTCATTTATTCTAACCATAACAGCCCGAGCTCTTGTACCTGTAATGCTTCTTTTCTCATTATTTTTGTTGTTTAGAGGTCATAATTTGCCGGGAGGAGGTTTTATAGGAGGTCTTACGGCTGGCGCTGCTTTCGTATTACATGTTTTTGCCTTTGGAATGAAACATTTATTAGCAAAATTACCTATCCGACCGGTTAAATTTATTGCTTTAGGTTTGCTGGTTTCATTTTTAAGCGGATTGCCTGGTCTGATAACCGGAGATGGTTTATTTAAAGGTTATTGGCTTAGTTGGGATATTCCATTGTTGCCCAAATTAGGGACTCCTTTCTTTTTTGATGTAGGAGTTTATTTAGTAGTGGCCGGAATAGTGATGGTGATTATTTTTCCTAATATAAAAGAAGATTCATAAATGGAATTTCTATTATCGATATTGACCGGGTTATTATTTGCAGCAGGAGTATACCTGATACTTCACAGGGATTTTACCAAACTGGTAATGGGTATAGTAATTATAGGTAATGCCACGGCTATTTTTATATTTGTGGCGGGTCGTATAGTACGTCAATCGGCTCCTTTTCTGGATGAGAAAGGCTCAGTACCCGAAGCTTTTGCAGATCCTGTTCCGCAGGCATTAATCCTTACAGCTTTGGTAATTGGTTTTGGTATTCAGGCCTTTGCACTTTTGCTTTTTAAGAAGGTATATGATATCCCTGATATTGAAGAAGTTGACGACCTGAAAAAGTAATAAATGGTATTTACAGAGCTAATTATACTACTCCCTTTAATATTTCCATTTCTCACAGCTTTGTTGTGCCTGTTTTTTGTCAGGAGCATATTGGCACAGCATTATATTTCTGTCACAGGATCTTTGATATTAATGATTTTGGCAATTTTCATTTTAATAAATGTTGAAGAACAGGATATATTAGTTGCTCAAATAGCAGGCTGGGAGGCCCCGTTTGGTATCACTTTAGTAATTGATATGTTCTCTGCTATCATGTTAGCTATCAGTGCTTTTGTGGGGCTGGTAGTGAATATTTATTCCTTGCAGGACATTCAAGCCAAAAGAAAACGTTTTGGCTACTTTGTTTACTTTCATTTCCTAATCATGGGCGTGAACGGGGCTTTTATAGCAGGTGATATTTTCAATTTATATGTTTGGTTTGAGGTAATGCTGATTGCGTCTTTTGTATTACTGGCCATTGGTAACGGCAAAGAACAGCTGATCGGAACAGTGAAATATACCCTTCTCAGTTTTATTGCTTCTGCTTTTTTGTTAATAGGAGTAGGAATGATTTACGGAATATGCGGAAGTTTAAATATGGCTGAAATTGCCCTTTATTTTCAGCAAAACAACAATGATCCATTAATTACAGTAGCAGCCATGTTGTTTTTACTGCCTTTTGCCATTAAATCTGCCCTATTTCCTGTTTATTTCTGGCTACCTGCCTCTTATCCCACTCCGAATTTAGCTGTTACAGCATTATTTTCAGGTTTACTGACAAAAGTGGGTGTTTATGCCCTCATCCGATGCTTTACACTTATTTTTGTTCAGGATGTGCAATATACCCATACCATATTGCTCGTAGCAGCAGGGTTGACCATGCTCAGTGGAGTGCTGGGAGCAGCATCTCAAAAGGGAATGCGAACAATTTTATCTTTCCATATCATCAGCCAGATTGGTTACATGGTTTTAGGTTTAGCTTTATTTACCCCTTTAGCTATTGCAGGAGCTGTTTTTTATATTATCCATAATATTTTGGCTAAAACTAATTTATTTTTAATAACAGGCGTAGTAGAGAAAATAAAAGGAAGTTCCCAGCTGGAAGAAATAGGGGGGCTATATAAAAAATTCCCATGGCTGTCTTTAATATTTCTTTTGGTGGCTTTGTCATTGGCGGGTATTCCACCTTTATCGGGCTTTTGGGCTAAATTCATTCTCATTAAAGCAGGTTTTGAAGTGGAATCTTATTTTGTAATTGCTATTGCTATTGTAACAGGTTTACTGACTTTATTTTCAATGACTAAAATATGGATCTATGCGTTTTGGGGAGAAGATAAAACTGAACAAAAGGAAAGTTTGATACCGGATGAAAAAAGTTTATTCAGTAAACATTGGAGAGTAATGTTACCGGTAATAATGATGGCAACCGCTACTATATTTATTGGGCTTCATTCAACACCCTTAATGAAATATGCCAGTATTGCGGCAGAACAATTGATGAATCCCTCCATTTACATAGAAAAAGTATTAGGGAAATGATAGTAAAGAAAAGAAACTATTACAACATGAGCCGTTAACAAATGCAGCTATGAAAATATTTATCATTCACTTATCAATTACAATAATAACCGGTTTACTTCTACATGATTATTTTGCGGAGTTTGCTTCCGGAATTGCTGAGTTTGGTATTTATCTGTCGCTCATGCTGTTATTATGGCTGACTAGCTTGTTTTATAATAAGCGTTATTTCCGACAATTTATAGGCTCAATTGTTTTACTAGTATTTTTGATTAAAGAGCTATTTTTATCAAATCTTAAAGTAATTTATTATGTAATTACTCCTGAGTTACAATTTAGACCTGCTGTATTAAAATTGCCTTTAGATGTACAATCAGAAACGGGTATTGTTCTTCTGGCAAATATGATCACTTTAACGCCAGGAACCATAACTTTGGAAATAAGCGGAGACAGAAAATATTTGTTTTACCATACAGTAAATGTTCCCGATAATGATTTTGACAATGCCAAAATGCAGATTAAAAATGGATTTGAGAAACGGATAATGGCAATAGTACAATGAATTATTTTGAAACACTTTTATGGATAGCCTTGCTTGCGCTGATTATTGCGTTCTTTATTACTATGCTACGTTTTATTTATGGACCAACTTTTATGGACAGGGTAGTGACTTTTGATTTGATGACCGCAAATTTAATAGGGGTGATTGGTATTTATGCCATGATATCAAAAGATTCCATGCTCTTGGATGTGGCTTTGGTATTGGCTCTAATAGGCTTTTTTGGTATTATGGCCTTTGCTTATTATATAAGAAAACGAACTGTAAACTCAAGAACTTTCTACAATGGGCTAACTTTTCACAAATTCAATTACCTATTGGATTAGTAGCGTATTCATAGCACAAATCGGCAGCAGTATTTTGAAAATTGTGATTACTGATCGGCTCCCCATCCGATGGTGGACGAGGCTGCTCGTGATTTCACCATAGCACTGTGATTCGTTCGGTATTTATCCGCCTACCGTATATTATAAGAAAACTTATATATATTAGATAATTTTTCCGATATGTTTTGAGATAGTGGGCATCGATACGCTCCCTCTCGGCTCCTCCCCACGGATCACGGGACGAGTGCACGAGTCGCGCCGGGTTCGACCGACTCGTTGGCGGCGTCGAGGGTCCGGCGGATCGTCTCCGGCGTCATCGGGATGGAGTCGACTGTCTCGCCCAGCGGTGCGAGCGCGGCGTTCACCGAGCACGCGATCGCAGCGGGGGCGTCTGTGATCCCGGTTTCGCCGACGCCCTTCGCTCCGGTCTCGGTGAACGGCGACGGGGTCTCGGTGTGGGTGAACTCCATGTCGGGGACCACGTCGATCTGCTCGACGGCCTGAAGCATGAGCACGTTTTTGATGTCGTCCTGCGTCATCGGTTCCCGAAACTTCTACAACGGTTGCGGCTTTTC
Organism: Marivirga sp.; assembly: GCA_041642185.1. Lineage (GTDB taxonomy): Bacteria > Bacteroidota > Bacteroidia > Cytophagales > Cyclobacteriaceae > Marivirga. The sequence continues at coordinate 83 of JBEPWY010000055.1, read as the reverse complement.
CGCTAGGGAAACGGGACGCGAGGGGTCGTGTGCGTAGCAGTGGGCCAATCCGATCGCGAGTGCGTCGGCGGCGTCGGGATCGG
>JBEPWY010000054.1:0-13745 GCA_041642185.1 Marivirga sp. | reverse complement strand
CATTCATCAAAAAAGTAGGAATCGCTTTTGCAATTATAGTTCCTTTAGGATTTGCTGCAATTCCTGTTATCATGTTTTTAAATAGTTTAGGATAATTACTGTACTATGAAATTAGAATCAAAAATACCCGAAGGTCCATTAGCTGAAAAGTGGACGAATCATAAATTTAATGTGAAGCTGGTTAATCCGGCCAACAAAAGGAAATACGATATCATTGTAGTAGGAACCGGACTTGCAGGAGCATCAGCTGCCGCTTCTCTGGCAGAACTTGGCTATAATGTGAAAGCTTTCTGTTTTCAGGACAGCCCAAGACGTGCACACTCTATTGCTGCTCAAGGAGGAATTAATGCTGCAAAAAACTATCAGAATGACGGTGACAGTATACAGCGCTTGTTTTATGATACTATTAAAGGTGGTGATTACCGGTCCCGAGAAGGCAATGTATTTAGACTTGCAGAAGTTAGTGTAAACATTATTGACCAATGTGTAGCTCAAGGTGTTCCTTTTGCAAGAGAGTACGGTGGTCTTTTATCTAACAGATCTTTCGGAGGAGCCCAGGTTTCAAGAACTTTTTATGCCAAAGGACAAACTGGCCAGCAATTATTGCTTGGTGCCTATAGTGCCTTGAGTAGACAAATTGCCAATGGAAAAGTAGAAATGTTTCCTAGACATGAAATGCTGGAATTGGTAAAGGTAGATGGTAAAGCGAAAGGTATAGTAACCAGAAATTTAGTAACAGGTAAAATTGAGTCTCATAGCGCACATGCTGTAGTACTTGCTACAGGCGGATATGGAAATGTATTCTTCCTTTCTACAAATGCTATGGGATCCAATGCAACTGCTGCATGGAGAGCACATAAACAAGGCGCATTATTCTCCAATCCTTGCTATACACAAATTCACCCTACTTGTATTCCAGTAAGTGGAGATCATCAATCTAAATTGACTTTAATGTCTGAGTCACTAAGAAACGATGGACGTGTATGGGTGCCTGCCACTAAGGAGCTGGCTGAGCAAATTCGTAAGGGAGAAAAACACCCTAACGATTTAACAACCGAAGAAAGAGATTATTACTTGGAAAGAAAATATCCTGCCTTTGGTAACTTGGTACCACGTGATGTGGCTTCAAGAAATGCAAAATATGTTTGCGATGAAGGCCGAGGCGTAAACGAAACAGGTAAAGCAGTTTATCTTGATTTCAGAGATGCCATCGAAAGAGACGGGAAAGATGTGATAGAAGGTAAATATGGTAATTTATTTGATATGTATATGCAAATTACCGGTGAAAATCCTTATACACAACCTATGAAAATTTATCCTGCTGTACATTATACAATGGGTGGTCTTTGGGTTGATTATAACTTAATGACAAATGTGGAAGGTTTATATGCAACAGGTGAAGCCAATTTCTCTGACCACGGCGCCAATAGACTGGGTGCTAGTGCCTTGATGCAAGGATTAGCTGATGGCTACTTTGTATTACCTTACACAATCGGTGATTTCCTTGCAGGCGAGAAATATGAAAAAGTTTCCACCGAGCATGAAGCATTTAAGAAAGCTGAAAAAGCAGTTACTGATCAAATTGATAAATTATTAAATATCAAGGGTACTAAGTCTGTAGATCATTTCCATAAAGAATTAGGGAAAATTATCTGGGACTACTGTGGTATGTCAAGAACTGCGGAAGGACTTACGAAAGCCAAAAAATTAGTAGCTGATTTAAGAGTAGAATTTTGGAAAGATGTGAAAATCATTGGTACTAATGATGAATTTAACAGCTCATTAGAAAAAGCAGGAAGAGTTGCGGATTTCTTTGAACTTGGGGAATTAATGATTGATGATGCTTTACATAGAGAGGAATCATGTGGCGGTCATTTCAGAGAAGAATATCAGACCGAAGAAGGTGAAGCTAAACGTAATGATGAAGATTTCGCATATGTAGGCTCATGGGAATTTACCGGTGTTGGTAGTCCTTCCATCCTTCATAAAGAGGATCTTGTATTTGAAAATGTTAAACTGACACAAAGAAGCTATAAATAATCACTTTTTATTTTAAGTGGACTTAAAAACTAACTGTTATGAAATTTAATTTAAAAATCTGGAGACAGAAAAATAATAAAGATAAAGGTGCTTTTAAAGAATATGTATTAGATGGTATTTCTAAAGACATGTCTTTTCTGGAAATGATAGATGTGCTGAACGAGCAACTTACTAATAACGATGAGGATCCTGTACACTTTGACCATGATTGCCGAGAAGGAATTTGTGGGTCTTGCAGTATGTATATTAATGGAAGACCTCATGGACCATTAAGAGAAGTTGCCACTTGCCAGCTTCACATGAGAAGCTTTTCAGATGGCGAAACTATTGTAATTGAACCTTGGAGATCAAAAGCATTTCCTGTTATAAAAGATTTAGCAGTAGACAGAGGAGCTTTTGACCGTATTATTCAGGCAGGTGGTTATGTAAGTGTTAACACTGGGGGAACTCCTGATGCTAATGAAATTCCAATTTCTAAAACAGTAGCTGATGAAGCATTCAATTCAGCAACCTGTATTGGATGTGGAGCCTGTGTAGCCGCTTGTAAAAATGGATCGGCAATGCTTTTTGTAGGGGCTAAAATTTCTCAACTGGCTTTATTGCCTCAAGGTAAAGTAGAGGCTAAAGAGAGAGCACAAAAAATGGTAGCTCAAATGGATTCAGAAGGATTTGGTGCTTGTACCAATACAAAAGCTTGTTCTATAGAGTGTCCTAAAGGAATTGATTTTTCTAATATAGCCCGAATGAACAGAGAATATTTAAGTGCTGAAATAAGTACAGAAAAGTAAAAACATAGACTTTAAAAAAAAGGGCATTCAGCCCTTTTTTTTTGCTCTATTTATTTTTTAGTAACTTGGATTTCTTAAATAATGTCAAAATCTTATTTAATAACCTTTCTTTTAATGATTAGGAATTGAATATTCACAGTTTATACTCTCCATAAATTTAAGGCAACGCTATAATATGCATATAATTGATATCACCATATTCATTGTTTATATAATAGGAATGCTTGGCGTAGGTTATTATTTCTACCGCAGCAATACAGGTTTAGATGATTATTATGTTGGTGGTAGAAATATGTCCAGCTGGCATATTGGCCTAAGTGTGGTAGCTACAGATGTTGGAGGCGGTTTTTCTATAGGCCTGGGCGGACTAGGCTTTACCATTGGCCTTTCAGGTTCATGGATGTTATTTACAGGATTAATAGGTGCATGGCTAGCTGCGGTTTTCCTAATCCCTATTGTGAGAGGAAAAAAGGAGTTCGCTAAATTCCATACCATGCCACAGATTTTCGAATATTTTTTCGATAAAAAGGTGGCATTATTAGCGGCCATTATATCTGCCATAGGTTACGCAGGCTTCACGAGTTCCCAATTACTGGCGGGTGCTAAATTAGCCTCAGGTACCTTTCCTGAAGTCACTTTAAATTCTGCCTTAATAGTAATGGGTGCTATAGCTGTAGTATATACAGTAATAGGAGGAATTAAAGCAGTTATTTATACTGACACCATACAATGGATCATTTTATTATCAGGTCTAGTTTTTATTGGCATTCCCCTCTCCTATCAGGCGGTGGGAGGTATAGATGCAATCCGAGCGACACTAGACCCAAGTATGTTAAGCCTGACTAATATTTCATGGCAGGATATAGTTTATTGGGTAGCCACTATTATCCCTATTTGGTTTGTGGGTATGACTTTATACCAAAGAATTTATGCCAGTAGAGATGTTAAAACAGCCAAAAAAGCATGGTTTATAGCTGGCTTATTTGAATGGCCTGTAATGGCTTTTATGGGCGTTTCATTAGGGCTTATGGCAAGAGTTGCTGCAGAGCAAGGCATGTTTGCCCATTTAGGCACTATTGGAATTGTTGATGCTGATCCGGAACAAGGCTTACCAATGATGCTGGCCACCGTTTTACCTGTAGGATTATTAGGATTAATGATGTCAGCTTATTTTTCAGCGATTTTATCAACAGCAGATAGTTGCCTAATGGCTTCTTCTGGTAATATAGTGACAGATTTCATACAGAAATTCTCAAGAAGGTTTTCAACTGACAAAGCATTTTTGCGTTTATCTCAATTGGTGACGCTTGCTGTAGGGGTACTTGCGCTTCTATTAGCAAGTGTAATGGAGAATGTATTGGATTTAATGCTGTATAGCTATGCTTTTATGGTATCAGGTCTGTTTGTTCCCATTTTAGGTGGCCTCTTCTGGAAAAAAAGCAGCACCACAGCAGCTTTTTATTCAATGCTACTGGGAGGGCTAACCACAGCGGTGCTACAAGCTAACAAAGTCACCTTAAGCTTAGCCTCCAGCCGTGAAGAGTTGATGGAGAGGATAGCACGTTTTAAACATTTGTTGAATTTTGACGAGAAAACTATAGAGGTAATGACTCCCGGGCAAATTGCTAATTCTATAAATAAGGTTCAGATAATAAGCGTGCCTTTTTCAGATTCTTTTCTTAAATTACCTTTGAACTTAGATCCGAATGTATTTGGAATCACAGTTTCAGCGATAATTTTCGTTTCTTTTTCATATTTATTTCCTAATAAAAAACATTAACACATGGAATATCAAACATTGACTTCAATAGATACAGCAACTACTTTACAAAAAAATGAAATTGCAGATTTTTTGTTTACTCATTTAGATGAATATGGTGACAAAAAAGAAGACATTATGAAATGTCTTGATTACGCATTAAGCTCCTTCGGACATCAGGGCGGATTTGTGATAACGGCAAGAGAAAACAATGAAATAAAAGGGGCTGTTGTAGTTAATCAGACTGGGATGTCCGGCTATATACCAGACAATATACTCGTATATATTGCTGTGCACAGTGATCAGCGAGGTAAAGGGGTTGGTAAAGAGTTAATGAAAAAAGCCATCAGTATGGCTAAAGGAGATATCGCCTTACATGTGGAACCTAATAATCCGGCGAAATTCTTATAAGAGAAATTAGGGTTCACAAATAAATACCTTGAAATGAGGTTAAAAAAATAAATATGGCATTCTTAAAATTATATAGAGATAAACTTAAACATAACTTTGATTTCCTTCATGAGTTGTTTACCAGAAATAATCTTGATTGGGGGGCTGTAACTAAAATATTTTGTGGCAACGAATTATATCTCAGGGAAGTAATTAATTTGGGTTTCAGAGAAATTCATGATTCCCGGATAAGCAACTTACAAAAGGTGAAATCAATTGATCCTACTGTTAAAACCTGTTATATAAAGCCTCCTGCAAAAAGAAGCATAAAGGATGTAGTGATGTATGCCGACATCAGTATGAATACTGAATATTATACCTTAAAATTACTTTCAGAGGAAGCCGGCCGTCAGAAAAAAACACATAAAGCCATCATAATGGTGGAAACAGGTGATTTAAGGGAAGGTGTAATGGGAGATCATTTGATTGATTTTTACGCTAAGGTTTTTGAACTGCCAAACATTGAAATTGTGGGGATAGGTACCAATTTAAACTGTTTACATGGCGTTATGCCTTCTCAAGACAAACTGATCCAACTTAGCCTTTATAAACAAATCATTGAATTAAAGTTTAACAGGAAAATACCTTTAGTATCAGGAGGTACATCGGTTACTATTCCACTAATTATGAACAAGCAAATACCAAAAGGGGTGAATCATTTCAGAATTGGTGAAACACTTTATTTTGGAGCTAACTTATTTGATGAAACCACTATTGAAGGCATGCATGATGATTGTCTTGAACTTTTCACTGAAATTATTGAAATTACTCAAAAACCAAAAGTTCCTATGGGTGAAATGGCCGCCAATCCTCAGGGAGTAACAACTGAAATAGATGAATCATTATATGGACAAACTAGTTATAGGGCTATTTTAGATATTGGTGTACTAGATATTGATCCCAAATACCTGGTTTTGGATGATTATGATTTTCAAGTAGTGGGTTCAAGTTCGGATATGATTGTAATAGATTTAGGAGATAACACGGCCAATAGAAAAGTGGGGGATTTAATTAATTTTAAATTGAAATATATGGGAGCCTTGGGTATTCTCAATTCCAATTATATTGAAAAGACAGTAGAGTAGCTTAAAAAAACCAACCTTAAAATTATTGTGTTTATTATTGGGAATTCTAATTCATTCCACTACCATGAGGAAAGAAATGAAATAGTAAAGATTTTTCATTTTAAGAATAAAATTTTTTAATACATATGCAATTTTTACTTGATTTAGATGAGCTCAAAAAGTTAAGACATGAGTTACATCAAAATGCAGAATTATCTAACAATGAAGAGAATACTGCACGGATCATCAAAAACTATTTATCACAATACAATCCAGACGAAATAATTGATAATATAGGCGGACATGGATTGGTTGCCGTATTTAAGGGCGAAAAAGAAGGTAAGAATATAGGCTTCAGAGCTGATATGGATGCTTTACCTATTGATGAACATCTATTAATGGATCATTCCTCAAAAACCCAAAATGTAGCACATAAATGTGGACACGATGGGCATATGACAATGGTGGCAGGCCTTGCACCTTATCTTCATAAAAACAAACCCAAATACGGGAATGTATATTTAGTGTACCAACCGGCAGAAGAAACAGGAGAAGGTGCACAAAGAGTTAATAAAAGTCTGAAAGATAGAGGCATTATGTTGGATTACCTTTTTGGCTTACATAACCTGCCCGGTTTTGTCCAGGGAGAAATTGTATCAAAAGCAGGAACATTTGCCGCAGCTTCTAAAGGAATGGTAATAAGCCTATTTGGCGAAACCAGTCATGCAGCCGAACCTGAAAATGGAAAAAGTCCTGTATTGGCTGTTTCTGAAATTATATCAGAAATGACAAATGTGCATAACAACAATTTATTTTCCGCTCTTACTTTGGCTACTGTTATTCATATTCAGATGGGAGAAATTGCTTTTGGAACAACTCCCGGTTATGCCGAAGTAAGAATTACTTTACGTGCAATGGATGACTATGATATGAGCAAACTCACAACATTAGCTGAAGATTCTGTGGCTGAATCTGCTAAAAAATATAAACTGGACTTTAAAATTAATTATACAGAAACTTTTACTGCTACAGAAAACACTGAAGAAATATTTGAAACTTTAAAAGAAGCAGCACGATCAAAAGATATAGTATTCAACCACATAGAGAAACCATTCAAATGGAGTGAGGATTTTGGTCAGTATAAAAACAATACAAAAACAGGTTTCTTCGGATTAGGCGCAGGGATAGAGATGCCTAGTCTGCATAATAAAGAATATGATTTTCCTGATGAAATTACTGAGACCGGTGTAAATATGTACATTGGTTTAATAGAACATATCGCTAAAAATGTATAAAACAAAAGATCCTTTTAATACCTCACAGATACAAATAAGTAAACCTGCTATAAAGCAAAATATTAAATTTGTAAGAAAAATTATTGGTAAAAACGTCAAACTTTCTGCTGTTGTTAAGGGCAATGCCTATGGGCACGGTATAGAACAAATAGTACAGCAATTTGAGGCGTTTAATGTAAAGCATCTATCCGTTTTTTCTGCGCATGAGGCCTATAGGGTATGCCAGGTAAAGCAAGCTGAAACACAGGTTATGATTTTAGGCTGGCTGAACGATGACCAAATAAGCTGGGCTATTAAAAATGATGTGGAATTTTATGTTTTTGATTTAGACAGACTTTCAGAAGCTATAGCACGTGCTAAAGCATTAAATAAAAAAGCAATTATACACCTTGAGTTGGAAACTGGAATGAACCGCACTGGGCTGGAAGAGAAACATTTCCCTGAAGCTATGGAAATGATGAAAGAGAACCGGGATCATCTGGTTTTTGAAGGCTTATGTACCCATTATGCCGGAGCTGAAAGCATCTCCAATTACCTGAGAATAAAAGATCAGATACAACTCTTTAAAGAATATACCGAGAAATTTGAAGAGAATGACCTTGTGCCTAACCTAAGACATACGGCTTGTTCGGCAGCGGTGGTTGCCTATCCGGAAACGCATATGGATATGGTACGGGTAGGAATTTTACTGTATGGATTTTGGCCAAGCCGAGAAACGTTTATTCATTATAAAAGAAGTAACGGATTTGAAGAAAAAGGCAAAGAGAGATCAATAGACCCGTTGAAGAGGGTAATTACATGGAAAACAAAAATTATGTCATTAAAAAATTTACCCATGGGTGAATTTGTTGGTTATGGCACAAGTTATCAGGCTCCTAAAAAAATGAAAATAGCCACAGTACCTGTAGGTTATGCTTACGGTTATTCAAGGTCGCAAAGTAACCAGGGCAGGGTTATTGTAAATGGTAAACGAGTAGCCGTTATTGGCACCGTAAACATGAACCTGATGATCATTAATGTAAGTGAATGCAAAGAAGTAAAAAAAGGCGACGAAGTGACTATTATTGGGGCACAAGGCAAAGTTAAAATCACCGTTGCCAGCTTTGGCGAAATGAGCAATCTATTAAATTATGAACTTTTGAGCCGGTTGCCAATGGATATACCCAGGGAAGTGGTGGATTAATCTTCTTTTTTTCATAATTTTACATCTATCCAATTCTAAAAGAATGAAATACAGTTATATATTTTTAAGTATAAGTATCTTTTTAGCACTCAATATCCACACTGCTTCTTCACAAATGTATAGTTCCATGGCTGTGGAGGCTACTGTAAGGAAAGCAGACGATGGGAAAATCAGTTCTTTGGAAACAAATATCTATATAAGTGCTGATGGTAAAATAGTAACTTACTACTCTAAACCTGACAATATTGTAGTTGTTAACAATGAAAAAGGACAGGTTAGCATCTATGATAAAAACAATAACTCCGTAGTTAAATCTCAGAATTCTCATTATAGTAGTAAGACCAATCAATTATATTATTTCATTAATAATAAAAAAAGTGATTTAGGTTTATCTGATATTGGCTTCTCTATAAAAGATGTTTCCTACGAGGAAGGATTAACGGTAACAGAATGGATTCCTCCATCTGAAGGCGCTGAATATTTCTCTACCATAAAAATTGTGCATGACAAAGACAATCCCATTTTTATGGAGTATAAAGACCAATATGGTATGACCATTAAAAAGGTGTATTTTTATGACTATGAGGAAATAAGCTATTTCGATATACCTAAATCCATTACCCAAATTGATTTCAGATCAGAAAATGATTCTATTGTTTCTAAAACACAATTCAAGAACATAAGCTTTGATTCTTCTGAATCAGCAGAAAAATTAGCCTTTAAAATACCTAATGATGCAACACTCATTAAATAAAAGTCTTTTTGTATTTTTATTGCTGATGATCACCTTCATCCTCTTCAGTAATGGGCAATCCGTTATGGAGGATATTGATCTGATAAAGCAAAAAAATCAAACGATCTCTACTAAAACAAAAAAAGATCTGCCTGAGAGATCCCTCATTCAGAAAATTAATCCCTTACGTATTCTTTATAGTACAAGTATAGGCTTTTATCAAAAAAACATAAGTGTACAAATTGCTGCAAACTGTGTTTTCGCCAAAACTTGCTCACATTTTAGCAAAGATTTAACAACTGAATTCGGTATTCTAGGTGGTGTAATTTTATCAATAGACAGGTTGAGTAGATGCAATAGAATTTCGTTATTAGAAACAAGCCCGCTTAATTTTAATAAAGAAGGCAGGATTAAAGAGAGTATTGATGAATACAGGTTTTAAATGGTTTTACGCCATTTTATCTTTGGCTATATACTTACTGTCACATCATAATTCTACAGCACAAAAAACAACATATGATTTTGTAGATTATTTGTATACTTCCAGTCAACATCAGCACCTGATTGACTATCTGGGTTTTATTCAAAAAAACAGCCCAAACACAATAGGAAATGATACTGTTAATTTCCTAAAAGGTAAATCATATTACCATCTTCAAAAGCATAAAATTTCCAATTCTTATTTAAGACAGGTTCCTAAATCTTCCATTTCTTTTGCAGAATCAAGGTTTTTGATGAATATTAACGCTATTTACAATAAAGATTACAAGTCTGGATTTTCTATTTTGGATGAACTAAGCATTAATGATTCTGTAATAAGCGATTTAAAGAATTTTGAACTCTCTGGCTTGGCCCTATTAAATAGAGATTTGGAGTTATTCAGAGAATACAATAATAATATTTCCAAAGATTACTATTACTTCAGTGATGAAAGGGCAACATTTGAACAAATTTCACATGAACTTGCTGATAGAAAAAAGAAATCTCCCTGGGTTGCAGGTTTGGCCACTGCCATAATACCCGGGTCTGGAAAATTTTATGCCGGAAAAAGAGGTCAGGGAATTTACTCCTTTGTTATCAGCACATTTCTTGCTTTACAGGTATGGGAAAGCTATAATAAAGACGGTATACAAAGCCCCAGGTTTATTATTTACGGAAGTTTATTCTCATTATTTCATGCAGGAAATATATGGAGCAGTGCCTTAACAGTTAAAAATTATAATAATGAATACAATGAGGCGGCTAATTACCGTATTAAAATGGACATGCATATTCCTGTCCGTGCCTTTTTCAATTAAATGTCAGACTCCGGAAATTGAAAACCTATGCAAATCTGAAAAGCACTCCTTATCATTGGTGTTTTTAGAAAAGCAAATTTTTGAAAGCGAGAGCCAGAAAGATAGAAACGGGTATATATTGGAAAAGGCTTATTGTTATAAGCACCAGAATGAATTTCAAAAAGCTGCTGAGACTTTAAAAAGAGCCTATCCTGCAGCTTCTAGCGATTCGATAAGCTATTTAATAGGTTATGAATCAGCTCTGTGCAACTATTTGAGCTCCGATTATTCCAAAGCAAAACTTTCGCTCATTCAGTTAAAAAACCGTTTTCCACCGAATGAGGAGAAAATCCAAATATTATATCTGGAAGTTTTGATAGCTCATGAAATGGAGCAATGGGAAGAGGCTGAATCCAAAATTCTAAGATCAGACAATTTCTCGGATAACTTTAAAGATTCTATCAAAACTATGTATCATGAAATGGAGGCTATCAAATTAAAGGATCCTGCAAAAGCAGAAACTATATCCCGTTTCATTCCAGGAGCTGGCCAGATGTATGCAGGAAAGTTCTTAAGAGGCCTTACCTCAATGGTCATTCAGGCAGGTCTTTTGGGATTTGCAGGATACAGCTTCCTGAATGGGTATTATTTTTCCGGTACTTTTACTGGTGTAAGCCTATTCTATGTTTTTTATATGGGAGGAGCAAGACATGCGGAATATTTGGCTATAGAATATAACAAAGAAAAAATAGCTTTTGTGAAAAATAAAATTGAAAATTATTTATTCACACACATAAAAAAAGAGAATGCTATTTAGCACTCTCTTTTTATTAACTTATAATGGTAGTTTATTACCACATAATAAATTTGTCATTTCCTACAAATTGACTGATATCATCAAAATTAATCGCCAATACAATTAAATCAACTAAAGGCACTATACCAAATATACCCCCGCATGTAATGAAGTAAATTAATATTAGGGTTGGTCTACCATCAAGATATACCCTGTGAATACCAAATCCACCAACAACTATATCTAGTAAAATAGCAACTAGTGCATTTTTTTCCTCTAAGGTTTCATTTTGGCCAAGAACTGTGTTAGCATTCAAGTTAAATTCGGGGTTAACTTCCACTCCAGATGTCAGTACATCCTCTACAGCAATATCATTAACGTAATAACTGTTATTTGCATAAGAATTAGACAATCCCACTACTGAGATTAAGCAAATTAATAATAATAATTTTTTCATAGTATTTTATGGTTTATGTTTGATGCCAAATTAGGACAATAGTATTTTATTACAAAATAGAATTAAACATATTTTAATGAATTTTTTCACAATCAAGTTTATAATAATCTCTTTATTTATAATAAGATTCTCATACGCACAACATGAAGAAGCAGATAGATGTGTTTCACATGCCCGAGGAATTCTTGAATATGTTTATAACGGAAATATTAGAAAAGCTAAAGAAGAAAAAAATAAGTATTGTAATAATTCTTCCCCTGAGTCTCAACTAATACAAGCACATATTACTCGGTGGGAGTATTTGCCCATATATGAAAAAGACCAGGATATACTGAAGCAGTATTTAAGTCCTCTTCTGGCAATTTCACAATCAGAAACGCTTGAAACAGAATATCAGGAATTTATCAAAATCAATTCTTTTTTATTGCTGGCTGAGTTTTATTATAATAAAAAAGAAACTTTAAACGCGATTAACTTCGGAGGTAAAGCTTACAGTATGATAAAGCCTAAGCTTGAAGTTGATGAGCTAAGCAATGAATGGTTATTGATAACAGGGCTTTATAATTACTTTTATTCCTACTACCTCAATAAAGGAATGGCCTATAATTCTCTTTTATTCTTTTTTAAAAAGGGAGATAAAGAAAAAGGGCTGGAACAATTAAAAACAGCCTCTGCTACACCTTCTATTGTTCAGGCTGAAAGTCTAATATATTTATCTCACATATATTTAAGAATAGAAAACGAGGCCAATTCAGCCTTAAATTATGCAGAGAAATTAGTAAAAAGATACCCCGAAAATCTTAAGTTTTATGAGTTCTACATTGAAGCATCTATCGCTTCTGGTAAATTAGATGCTTCGGTTAAATTTTTAGTGAAGAAGCTTATAAACTCCGAATTGATTTATTATAAAAAATATGGTGTTACTTATAATGCTCTTTTAAAGCAATATATAGAACCAGAGAAGAAAGCTAGCGAACTAAAATCTGCCGTAAAATTTATTCTTGATAATGGAGGAGGTAATCATCTTTTAAGTTTGTTATACAAACAACTAGCTACTATTCCAGGCTATAGAAAGAAATACACAACCAAATTGTTAGAGAAAAAGGTGTATGATTTTGAACTTACAATTATATAAGCCTAATATTTCATTTATGCTAAAAGTATTGAAAATTAGGTATAACGTATAAAGCCTTCAATTCATCTAAAAAAACGGCCTTTTATAATTACACATAAGTTGTTTTTAAAATTAATTTAGTACTTTCGCAGGCTAAACTATAATTTAAATGATTATGAAGAAACTATTACTAACTGTATTCACACTAATCCTAACGCTTAACTTGTCGAATGCTTACAGTATTGATGATTTTGAAATATCAAAATCCAGTTATGAAGATGCTTTTAAAGAGCTTACGTCTCTTGAGAGTTATGTGATGGAAAATAGTTATACACTTACAGATTTATCTACCAAAAACAATTTATTAATTACTAAGCTACAATTAGACACTAACTATTCGGCTATGAGCACCCTTGAAGGAGCTGAGCCACCTCTTGGGATTCCATCTTTTGTTTGGGGATTGTGTTGTGGGGTATCGGGTATAGCTATTGTATATTTCATATCTGAAAATACAGACGAGACAAAAAAAGCCCTTAATGGTTGTCTTGTGAGTGGTGCAATCTATGCCGCAGTGTATTTAGCGGCTATTCTTTCTTCTACTGCTACTACTTATTAATTATAATGAAACTTATAAATAGAATAGCAGCTTCCGCTGCTATTATTTTTTTATCCTTTTCATTTTCAACCGCTCAGCATCATTTTCGGATTAGCATGGATTTTTCTATTAAAGAGATTCATGAAAACGGCACAAAGAAACTAACCATGGGCCGTTTGTATTACGATATAAAT
>JBEPWY010000053.1:0-13908 GCA_041642185.1 Marivirga sp. | reverse complement strand
TTTCAGATGAAGGATATGGATTTGGCTGTAAAACGAATCCATAGAGCTATTAACAAAGCTGAACATATTTTAGTATATGGAGATTATGATGTAGACGGCACAACATCGGTAGCCATGATGTACAGCTTTCTGAAATCCATACATCCCCATGTAGGCTACTATATACCAGATAGATATTCAGAAGGGTACGGTATTTCCACTCAAGGCATAGATTACGCAGCAGAAAATAACTGCAGTTTAATCATAAGCCTGGATTGTGGAATTAAGTCTATCGACAAAGTGGATTATGCAAAAGAAAAAAATATTGATTTTATAATTTGTGATCACCATTTACCGGGTGAAGTGCTACCTAAAGCTGTTGCCGTACTAGACCCTAAAAGAAATGATTGCCTTTACCCTTTTAAGGAGCTCTCTGGTTGCGGCGTAGGTTTTAAGCTAATACAAGCTTATTGTATCAATAATAATATCGCCGAACATCGTGCATTTGAGTATTTAGATTTAGTATCTGTAAGTATTGCTGCTGATATTGTACCAGTTACAGGTGAAAATAGAATATTAGCATTTTACGGACTTGAAAAAATTAATTTCAACCCCAGACCAGGCATTCAAGCCTTATTAAATTTATCCGAATTAAAGAAAAATATTACAATATCTCATTTGGTATTCCAACTAGGGCCAAAAATTAATGCCGCAGGAAGAATTGATCACGCACATTTAGCTGTTAAACTCTTAATTGCCATTAATGAAGATGAAGCAGAAATTATTGCTAAACAGGTAGGTGATAAAAACAATCGAAGAAAAGATTTCGATCAGGAAATCACTTTACAAGCTATCAATAAAATAGAGTCTGATGAAGCATTAAAAATTGCAAAATCCACTGTTTTATATCAGGAAGACTGGCATAAAGGAGTAATAGGAATTGTAGCCTCAAGGTGTATCGAACAATATCACAGGCCTACTATTATTCTTACTAATTCAAATGGCGCAGCTACGGGCTCAGCAAGATCCGTAAAAGGTTTTGACATTCATGCCGCTATAGAATCCTGTGCTGAGTTTTTAAGCCAATTCGGAGGGCACACACATGCTGCAGGATTAACTTTGCCTGTTGAAAACATTACTGCTTTTACAGAGAAATTTAATTCAATAGTTGATGCAACTATAACAGCAGAACAATTACAGGCCAAGGTGTACATTGATGCTTATGTTAGAATAGAGCAGATAACACAGAGATTTTACCAGATACTTATGCAGATGGACCCTTTTGGGCCGGGCAATATGCAACCTGTTTTTGCGTCCAAAAATTTAGTGCTTTGTGAAGCACCAAAAGTATTGAAGGAAAAACATTTAAAAATTACGATAAAAGATAAAGACGGCAGAAAACAATTACAGGTAATTGGCTTTGGTTTAGCACATTATCAGCAACAATTAGAGTCCGCAGAAAACTTTGAACTGGCCTTTACCATACAAGAAAATGAATACAAAGGGTACAAATCTTTACAGCTTTACCTGAAAGATATCCGCTTTGAGTAATTATTTTTGTTACTTTGCTTATTAGGGTACACTTGTTGCTTAGTGCTCTGTAAAATAATAAAGAATCACATGATTTTAAGAGCTGAAAACCTTGTTAAGAAATATAAAAAAAGAACTGTAGTAGATCATATTTCAGTTAGTGTTGAACAAGGAGAAATTGTAGGTTTATTAGGCCCCAATGGCGCCGGAAAAACGACCTCTTTTTATATGATGGTAGGTTTGGTAAAGCCAAATTCCGGCGAAATATTTCTCGACGATATTAATATCACCAAACTACCTATGTACCAGAGGGCTAAAAGAGGGGTTGGTTATTTAGCGCAGGAAGCTTCTGTATTTCGTTCGCTCACGGTAGAAGAAAACTTAATGGCTGTTCTGGAAATGCGCAAAATCAGCAAAAAAGAGCGTATTGATAAAATGGAATCTTTATTGGAAGAATTCAGTTTGAACCACGTGCGAAAAAATCAGGGCATGGTGCTATCCGGTGGAGAAAGAAGACGAACTGAAATTGCACGAGCACTTGCTATGGATCCTAGTTTCGTGCTATTGGATGAACCTTTTGCAGGTGTGGATCCTATTGCCGTAGAAGAAATTCAAACGATTGTAGGCAGATTAAAAGAAAAGAACATTGGCATACTTATTACCGATCACAATGTAAATGAAACCCTTTCTATTACTGATAGAGCTTATTTAATGTTCGAAGGGAAATTACTAAAAGCTGGAACGGCGGAAGATTTAGCTAACGATGAGCAGGTAAGACGTGTTTATTTAGGAAAGCATTTTGAACTAAAGCGTAAACTTAAATAGTATGGAATTTCTGAATTCAATCATGACGTGGGTTATGAAAAAAAGAATCCACGAGGTAGAGCTGTTTATAAAATACCCTCATGAAGTTCAGAGTGAATTATTAAACCGGTTAATTTACCGAGCTAGGAATACTAAATTCGGCAAGGAATATAAATTTGAAGAGTTAAAAAATTACGATGCCTTTAAAAACAGGGTTCCTCTTCAAACTTATGAAGAAATATTCCCTTATATAGATGAATTATTAAAAGGAGATCAGAATATACTCTGGCCTACAGAAATAAGATGGTTTGCCAAATCATCCGGTACCACCAATGACAGAAGCAAGTTTATTCCCGTTTCAGATGAAGCTCTGGAAGATTGCCATTTTAAAGGCGGCAAAGACTTACTCTCTATCTACCTCAACAATAATCCGGAATCGAGGTTATTTACCGGTAAAAATTTAAGCGTTGGTGGAAGTCAGCAGGTAAACCAGTTTGACAATAACTCCAACTCATTTTATGGTGATGTTTCAGCTGTAATAATGAAAAATTTACCTTTCTGGGTTCAGATTATCCGAACACCGAGCCTCGAAATTGCACTCATGGATGAATGGGAAAATAAAATTGAGGCAATGGCACAGGCAACGCTTAAAGAAGATGTAACAAGTCTTTCCGGTGTACCTACCTGGACTGTAGTATTATTACAAAGAATATTGGACATTACAGGTAAAAAAGATATTTCAGAGGTATGGCCTAACCTCGAGCTGTTTATGCATGGTGCTGTTTCATTTGTGCCTTATCGTCCACTTTTTAACGACCTGATAAAGTCTCCTAAGATGAATTATGTGGAAACTTATAATGCTTCCGAAGGCTTTTTTGGAATTCAGGACCAGTTAGACTCTGATGAAATGTTGCTGATGCTGGATTATGGTATCTTTTATGAATTTATTCCATTAGATGACGCCCAGCTTGAGCAACCAAAAACGCTTCGTTTGAACGAAGTAGAGTTGAACGAAATTTATGAGCTGGTAATTACGACTAATGCAGGGCTTTGGCGGTATCGCATTGGAGACACCATTCGTTTTACCTCATTAAACCCTTACAGGATTAAGATCAGTGGGAGAACAAAGCATTTCATTAATGCTTTTGGAGAAGAATTAATGATTGAAAATGCTGAAAAAGCTATTGCGGAAGTATGCAAGAGAATGGGCGTAACGGTAGATAACTTTACTGCAGCCCCCAAGCACCTGGAGCACAGAAAAAGTGGTGCTCATGAATGGATAATTGAATTTGGGAAGTCTCCTGATGATGCTGAAGATTTTGCAGATCAGCTGGATGCTGAAATAAGAAGGATTAATTCAGATTACGATGCTAAAAGACATAAAGATATTGCCCTTCAACGATTGATGATACACCCTGTACCTAAGGGCACATTCTACAACTGGATGCGCAAAAGGGGTAAATTGGGCGGCCAAAACAAGGTGCCAAGACTTTCTAACAGCAGAGAATATCTTGATGATTTGCTTGAAATGGTGAGTTAGAAAATTTATAAAAAACCGTTATTCATTAAAAGTATCTTTTAGGAAGCTTGTCTTTTTTCCTCTACCGCCAAATGCATGTCCTTATAATCCGGCACATCAGACTTAAACACCTGAGCTAAAACAAACATAAAAAGCCTCATATAATTTTAGAATTAAATGAGGCTTACTTCTTTATCCTAAATTTTTAAAATGCCCATTTTATGGTGCATCCAATAGCTTTGGTTTTTTCAACAGGAACTTCTTCACCTGCAAGCAAAGCATTTACTGCATCTTCCACATATTTTTTATCAGCATCTTCAGCACTTTTGGTGTTATTATCAATTGCCCCTATATACTTCACTGTTCTGTCGGCATCTAACACATAAACATGAGGTGTATTGGTGGCACCATAATCTTTTGTAACCTCCTGTGTTTCATCATACACATAAGGGAAGTTAAACATCTTCTCTTTTGCCCTTACTTTCATCTCATCAAAAGAATCGCCAGGTGACTTTTTATCATCATTAGGATTGATGGCAATTACCGGGAAGTTTTTCTTCGCATATTCTTTTTGCAATTCTATAATTCTATCTTCGTAGAGAACTGAATAAGGACAGGTATTGCAGGTGAAAATCACAATGTAACCTTTGGCATCTTCAAAATCTTCCAGGGAGATCATCTCTCCATTTACATTTTTTAAAGAGAAATCTCTGGCAGTATCTCCTATAGTATAACCCTTTTTATCGGCTGTAAAAGCAAACAAAAAGACTATGGACAAAAAGATCATTAATACATTTTTCATAGCAATAATCGTTTATTTTTTGTTTAAAATTATTTCATTTAATTCTCCGGAATGAAATTCCTTTTCAAAGAATTCTTTTCCTTTTTCACTCACAAATAAAGTTCCAGGTATAGCACCTGACCAATCAGGTGATACCTTATCTATCCACGAATTATAATCAAGATCGTCTATTAGGTACATTTCACCTTTATCTAAACCTTTCTTTTTTGCAAAAGAATCCACTTTCTCTATCTTATCTGCAAAATCAAGGCTTATATAAATAAATTCAACCTCAGTGAATTCTTTTTGAGCCTCTACAAAATAAGGCAACTCTTTTATACAGGGCTTGCACCATGTGGCCCAAAAATTAATCACTTTGAGTTTTCCTGCTTCCGGCTCTATTATCTTTTCTAGCTCCGGAACCTCGATAATTCCCACTGAATTTTGACCAATTACATATTGAATTTGTAATAACAATAAAATTAGTGCTGTAAGTGTAGCTCTTTTCAACATAAAATTCTTAAACGTTTAATAGTTTAATGGGTTTGATATGCTGATACAATGAATTTTTATTAAAGCTGATTTACTATTTCTTCTTTGGGGATTTTAAACAGGTTTATTCTTTGCTTAACACCGGCTATAACTGTTTTAGCAAGTATCACAATACCCTGATCTTCTGTAGACAGTACTTTAACCACCTCTATCGGGTCGTTTCCTCCTAAGTAGTCGATAGCTGATAATTCTCCTGAACTACCTGAATAAAAACTCAATTTAATTCTTCCATCTGCAGTAGTAAAGGCATTCACCATAAAAGGGGTGGCAGATAATTGAACAGCTGAAGAAGTCGCTTTTTTATTTTGCAGTCGATCAGGCTGAAGCGCTCCATCCAATTGGCTAATAAAGGTGGAATCATTACCAGGTACAGTAGCCCCATTTGCAAAATAAGACCTGTCGTTAAAAAGGTAATTAAAACTACCCTGGCCATTATCAGCTATAAAAGCTGAATTAATTCCGTCTTTTCCTGTTGAGCTGACACGACCGGTCTCAATACCTAAATCATTAGTGAAAGTCAAAGTCATGCCTTCCGGCCTTAAGGCATTGAAATACAAATTAGCACCATTATTATAGGCGCCAACAAAAAATTTCGGAGTATTACTATTCAGGTAATTGTTTAAATATAAATTAGCATCGGAATTAGCATCGTATTTCCTTGCCCATTCCATTGCAAATCCATCTTGTATTTTACTTAACACCACACCTGTAGTGTCATTATTCGTAAGTAATAAGTAATTATCAGGATTAAGGTATCCGAAGGCTAAAGGTCTTCTGTAGCCGGTGTAATTTCGGATAGGACTTAAGGTTTGTTCAAAATCCTTCACCTCAACCAAAACGGCAGTTCCATCACTTACAGTTGAAGCTATAAAATAATAATTACCCTCTCTTTGGACCCAATCTCCTATAGGTTTTATGTAGCCGGAGGACATCGTTTTACTCCATATAAATTCTCCTCTACCACTTACTTTCAACACAAAAACCTGATTTCCATTAGTGGAAGCTAATATTAAATAACCTCTATCCTCAGTTTGAACAACATCAATAGGGGTATATGCTTGTCCTTCATTAGGGCTGTCAAAAACACTATGGAATTTCTCTTCGGGCAAAAATGCTTCCGTCTCTTTTTGGCAGGAAAAACCCATAAAAGCTATGGCAAAAATTAAAAGCAATCTCATATTTCAATCGGGATAAATTCTTTTTTATTCATGTATTTCAAAGGAACTAGAATCCCCGCCAACACTTCAAAAGATTGGAAGCTTTTATCATCAAAAACATCATAAGCATTATTGATAAGGTTATCATTAGCGAATCTTCTGTTAGGGTCTGTCACATTAGAAAAGCCTTGTTTGAAGTTGGCTTCTGTAGTTAAATATACATTACCCAATCTAAATCGGAATCCTCCTCCAACAAAAACCCCTGCTGTTACCGGGTTAAGAAGTTCATTGACATTTTCGGTGAAAGCTAAATCCTGAACCTCTACATCATTTTGTGTTATATTCCTTTGAACTGATTTTTCGCCATCCAGCAATACACCAAAATTAACGCCTGCCTGAAGGAATGGAATCACTGCAGGTATTCCAGGTTTTCTGAATGATTTATTCCAAAATTTATTACTGGTGGGCCTGAACATATAACGAAAGAACACAGGTATTTCAAAATAACGAAAATCATGCTGATGATCGAATACAATACCGTTTACATCCGCAGGAAGCTCTTGCTTATAACTAAATCTGGTTTGATTAACCGAAAGATTGGTGCCAACAACAAATTTCTTTTCAAATTGATACATAACAGTTAACCCATATATAATACCAATATTTTCAACAGATTTATACTCTTTTTCATAAAGCGATTCATCCAATTCATTTGTCGGCTTTACAATACTGTAGCGGTTAATAGGATTAACTATATTATAATTTAATCCCCCTCTTACACCAATATACCATTGACTCTTTTTAAAAGGATTTTTGTTGAGCTTTTCATATGCCGGTTGTGCCTGTGAACTAAACACAGATATTAAAAGAAAGAGGAAAAATAATAGTTTACACATCATTTTATATTCATACACGCTGATAAATATCTTACAAATTAATTACCTTTCAAAATATATATAGTGATATCCATCCTTCAGGTAATGTTGACTTTCATTTAGATTAAAAAATGAAAGTCAACTTATATTTAATAGCGTAATAACTTCATTATAGCCTGTTTCTTTTTAGTATCTTTGCAGTGAATAATACAATATGCAAGAAAACGAAGAATATACTGAGCAGGAAGAGGAAAGCTTATTTGAGCATTACCATATAAAAGCAGACCCTAAACAGGAATTGATTAGGGTCGATAAATTTTTAATGGACCGCCTTCCTAATGTCACCAGAAATAAGGTTCAAAAAGCTATTAAAGATGGCTTTGTGAAGGTAAACCAGCAAACAATAAAGCCTAATTATCGTGTGCATCCTGATGATGACATTAGAATAGCCTTACCTGAACCTCCTCGCGATACAGATGTTAAACCTGAGAATATTCCACTTGATATTGTTTATGAGGACAATGAACTTTTAATAGTTAATAAAGAGGCCGGGATGGTAGTGCATCCGGCGCATCAAAACTGGAGCGGTACTTTAGTGAATGCACTTACCTACCATTTTCAGCAATTACCTGAAATGAAGGGAAATGAAGGCCGTCCTGGTCTGGTGCATAGAATAGACAAAGATACCTCCGGCTTACTAGTTATTGCTAAAACAGAAAAAGCAATGACTCATTTGGCTAAGCAATTTTTTGATCATAGCATTGAAAGAACCTATTATGCTTTAGTTTGGGGAGAACCCAAAGAGGAGGAAGGCACTATAGATGTGCATTTAGGCAGGAGCTTGAAAGACAGGCGTATCACCGATTCATTCCCTGAGGGTGACTTCGGAAGACATGCCATCACTCATTACAAAGTTTTAAAGACACTTAGATATGTTACGCTGATTCAGTGCAACCTGGAAACAGGAAGAACCCATCAGATAAGGGCTCATATGAAACATTTAGGTCATCCTTTATTCAATGATGCTACTTATGGTGGAGACAGGATATTAAAAGGAACAAAATTTAGCAAGTATAAATCATTTGTAGATAACTGTTTTAAAATAATTCCACGACAAGCATTACATGCAAAGTCCTTAGGTTTTATTCACCCTGGCACTAATAAACACGTGCAGTTCGACTCTGAGCTACCTGAAGATTTTACTCAGGTGTTAGAGAAATGGGAACATTACCTCCAGTTTAATTAAATTTTTGTAACTTGAAATAATATTAATTTAAACCCATTTTTATTATGAAAACGAAATTCATTCTTTATTTTTTCATATTAGCCCTGATTTCATCATGTAATTTGAAGGAGAAAATTAAAGACATTACAACTTTTGACATCAGTAATAGTGCTAGTTTTTCTATTCCATCATCTACCATAGTTGATTTACCTATAGACCTTCAAACAACAGACATTAACTCTTCCTCTCAGCAATCATTTAAAAACAATAATACCAATGCTGACATGGTAGAGAATGTAAATCTTAAGGATCTCACTTTAACTATAACTAATCCGGATACACGTACATTCAGTTTTGTAAGAAGCATCAAAATTTATATCGTAAATGATGAACAAGGCTCTACTTTATTGGCTGAGAGAAATGAAATCCCAACCGACATAGGTGATACATTAGAAATGCAAACAACGGGTGCCAATCTTGATGATTATATCAAAAAAGACACCTATGACCTGAAATATGAGGTTGTGATTCGTGAAACTGTCAATTCAAAAACTGACATTACTGCAGAAATGATATTTGAAGTAAGAGCAAAGGTTTTATAAATGGCTCTCGAATATACCGTCTAGTTTAAGCTTATTCTTTACAGGATTAGCATACATGGCCAGCAGTGGGTCTCTTAATGATTTGAAGTCGCCTGAAAAAGATTGAACTTGTTTACGTAAATAATCTTCAAATTTTTCAGCTTCTTCTTTTGTGTAATGATCAGAAAATCTTTCTTCCACAAGCCAATCGTAGGCAATGAAGTTGGTAGGCCAAAGTTTATAATTTTGATGAATTCTCTCATCAATAAGATCAGCTAAAGCCTGCATCTGATCATTCTTATTTTTGATGGTTTTTATTTCCCTTAATTTCTCATCAACAATTTTACCGATGGACAAATGAACTCTGCCTTTAATTCCAGTAATTCCTGTTACCATACTTTTTAAATCGTCTGCAGGTGTTTTCTGTATGGGCTTGCCCTCCATTTTACTCTGTATCTCCCTTGCTTTTAATACGTCGCAAGGATCATACTCATACGAAATAGCCATTGGAGCTATGCGTAAGGGCGCATAATTTTCATAGAAATCATCCCCTCCGTCTAATCCTATCATCTTTAACAAACCTTGTTGAGTTTGGTCGTCTCCATCCTTTGTTCTTCCTTCCCTTTGGGCTATCCAAATAGAGGTATTTTTCTCCAGAATAGTATATCTAATATAGGCTGAAAGAATTAATGA
Organism: Marivirga sp.; assembly: GCA_041642185.1. Taxonomy (GTDB): domain Bacteria; phylum Bacteroidota; class Bacteroidia; order Cytophagales; family Cyclobacteriaceae; genus Marivirga. The sequence continues at coordinate 4,212 of JBEPWY010000053.1, read as the reverse complement.
ATAAGAATACATTTCCCTTGGTGGGATATTTCGATTTACTATAAAGTTTTTATTGAGTTTTGCAAAATCTGTAATCCAATCATTTACCAATAAGTTATCACCAATTGCCACTTCTGTGGTACCTAAATCATGCTCAAAAAGTAACACATTTAAAATTGCTGAATCCAGTACAATATCTCTGTGATTAGAGATAAAAAGATATGATTTGTCTTTACTTAATTTCTCAAAACCTTCATGGCTAATTCCATCAGAACTATTATCGAGGATCCTTCGTGCAGAAGGGTACATCATAACTGCCTGAAATTCACTTATTGTTTTAATTTGAGAAAGCTTATGTTTTAATTCATCAATAGATTTATCAGGAAATACTTTTTCTACAATCTGATCAAAAAAAGGATGGTTTATAAACCTTTTTATTGCCGGTTGAACTTCAGCATCATGATAGGGTCTTATTGTTTCAAATACTTCTGAATAATCCATAATTTAAAAAAATGTAAACACGAAATAAGGCATTTTTAAGCAAAATCTGCCATTTTTATTAAAAAAATAGCCTTTAAATTTCTTTTAAAGCTTAGGAAATAAAAATTTTATAATTGAATAATATAGAATTAACATAACTGACAATAAAAGTCTGTACTTTTGTTACATAATTTAATAAATATATGCTAAAAGCTAGCCCAAACTTCCATAAAGGTGTCAATTTTATCCAGATTTCCTCTCTTCCTTTTGAGCAACAAATTGATTTTAAGCAGTGGATACCTGCAAGCAGTTTAATGGAAATTCAGATTAACAATATTTTAATGATTGATTGCGTAGAATATCAGGATTATAATTATTGGTTTAATTTCCAATTTGAGCAGAACAATACATTACTGGACATAAGCCTTTAATAAGCTTTAATAAATTAATAGCTTTGTGGCAAACCCAGCTGTCATGAGTTATAGCAATGAACTTCTGTTTTTATCTGAAAAATTATTACCTGAAGCAAATATTTCTAATGCTTCTCTCGATAAAAAACTGTTCATTCAAAAAATATCTCCCTATATTTCTCACTTATTAGATTGCGACTTTCAGAAACTTGTTCGTGTTATGTACAGAATTGATGTGTCGGAAAAAGAATTTGCCTTAACTTTAAGTCCTGAAAGCGGTGGTAATATTTCAAACTCACTTGCTGAGTTAATTTATGATCGTTTGGTAATAAAAGCGAAGTACAGAGCAAAATATAAGGGGAAGTGAAAATGCTAAAAATTGCAGTTGATTTTGATGGTACCATCGTGGAAAACAAATATCCAGGCATTGGAAAACCCAATCTTTTCGCCATAGAAACCCTTCAGCAGTTACAAAAAGAGAGGCATTTGCTAATTTTATGGACAGTGCGGGAAGGGGAATCATTAAAGAAAGCAGTTGATTTCTGTAAAGACTTTGGTATTGAGTTTTATGCTATCAATAAAAACTTTCCGGAAGAAATACTGGAACCTCAGCAGAGCAGAAAATTAAATGTAGACATATTTATTGATGATCGGAATATTGGCGGCTTTGTAGGTTGGAGTAAAGTATGGGAACTTTTAGGGGCCAATCCGGTTGAATATAAAATCCCTGAAAAAAGTTTATGGGGAAAAATTAAAGATTTATTCAAATGATCCATTTAAAGACGAAAGAAGAAATAGAGTTAATGAGAAAAAGTGCCCTTCTGGTATCAAAAACATTAGGTTTAATGGCCGAATTGTTGGAACCCGGCATTTCTTCTTTAGAATTGGATAAAAAGGCAGAAGAATTTATAAGGGACAATGGAGGTGTACCCGGATTTTTAGGTATGTATGACTTTCCAAATACATTATGCATGAGTCCCAACGAACAGGTGGTGCATGGTTTCCCATCCAAAACTCCTTTAAAGGAGGGCGATATAATCTCCATTGATTGTGGGGTGTTAATGAACGGCTTCTATGGCGACCATGCTTATACATTTGCGGTAGGAGAAGTAAGCCCTGAAGTAGAGAAACTACTGAAAGTATCTAAGGAATCGTTATATTTAGGTATTGAGGAATGTAAAGCAGGTAACAGAGTTGGTGATATTGGCTTTGCCATTCAGCAACATGCTGAGAAGAATGGCTATGGCGTAGTGAGAGAACTCGTAGGTCACGGATTAGGTAGAGATATGCACGAGGCTCCTGAAGTACCTAACTATGGCAAAAGAGGTAGAGGCGTGAAGTTGAAGGAAGGAATGGTGTTAGCCATTGAGCCTATGATTAATTTAGGAGGCCGCACCATTCGCCAATTAGAGGACGGATGGTCTATTGTGACCGCCGATGGAAGATACTCTGCGCATTTTGAGCATGATGTAGCTATAGTGGACGGCAAGCCTGATATACTTTCTACTTTTGATTATGTAGAAGAAGCTTTAACTAAAAAAGGTGCTTTAATTTGATTAAATAAAGTGTCTGAAAAATATTATTTACCATTATAAAAAAAGCAGCTTTTAAGCTGCTTTTTTAGTTAATACCCACAATCTCCCCAGACAAAATTGAAACTGATTGGTTCTGTAGGTTTATTTTGTTAGGTGAAAAGAGCAAAACAACTAAGCCCGATTTAAAAAAAAGTGAAACATATAACAAAAGTAAATCTAAATTCCTTTAATCTTAATTAACCATCCCACAGACCTCTTGGAACTATTTCCAACACATGTCCTTCAGGATCCTCGAAATAGGCTGAATATTTACCAGTAGGCCATTTATGCTCATAAGTTATTTGAATGCCTTTTTCCTTCAACTCCCTTTTTGCCGCCTCATATTCATCTGCCCTTACTTCAAAAGCGACATGTTGCTTACCTATAGCAAAATGCGGTGGTGGTACATCCTGATCTTTGGTGTATTCAGGATTAAAGCATAGCAAAACAGAAGTACCGCTTCTGAAGAAAATTAGTTTTTCAGGCACATGGGTAATAATCGGTAAACCGAGCAATCCATGGTAAAAAGATTTCGCTCGTTCCAGGTCCTTTATATACAGGCAGGTTTCTTTGATTTGAGTGAAGTGCATATTGCTAATTTACAAAATATCAGCTTCACATAAAATTACTTTTTCTTTTTATCAAAAAACACTCTTCTGATCCATCTTGGTAAAATAATAGCCCCTAAAAACAAGTAAGGGTAATAAGTCATTAATCTCCAGAAAATATTACTGATAAAAGTGGCCGAGCCTAAATCTTCCCTGAAAAATTGAGTAAAAATAAATTCTGCAGTACCGCTGCTGCCTGGAGTGGGTGAAATCAGCATGGTTATCCATATCACCACCTGACGAGCAAAAATGGTTAAATGCTGTGCGAAATTCTGATTGGTAAATGCTTCTATGACACAATTTAACATTGCATAGCGTGCAGACCAGATGAAGAATGTCGAGATTGTAATTTTTAACCAATAAGAAAAATCCCTGCCTCGTAATTCTCTGGAAGCCAGCATGATTTCATGTCCCTGGTCATATGCATAGGGCCTCCATTTTCTGAAGATTTTTATTGAAGTTATCTTTAATAAAATCCATTTAAACCAGCGGGGATTCACCAATACAGCAAAGGCCATTACTAAAGTATAAATAGCAATTAGTCCGTAGCTGATGAAAAATAAGGCAGGTAAGCTTCTGCCTAACTGGCTTTCAATCATGGAATTTTGCGGAAAAATATTTTCACTGGCGACTAAAAATATCACTGGTGCCATTACCACAAAATACAGATTATCGAAGATGGCAGTTACCATGGTATATGCCAAAGCTTTCCCTAGCTTCAGCCCCTCCTTCATCAAAATAAATACAGCAACAGCCGTACCGCCCACCACAGAGGGGGTAACAGCTGAAGCAAATTCCCATAGGATAATCACATAAATACTACTTTTCCAACTGAGCTTTTCTCCTGTGATGGTTCTAATTCTGTAAACATATCCCACATCCCTTGCAAATAGTAATAAGAATGCAAGCATTACAGGCACTATGTCAGCAGTAAATATTTGGGATAAATTTTGTAAAGTAACTGTGTCATCTTGATAAAAAAGTAAAGCCACTATACCCACTCCAAAAATAACTGGAATCCAAATTTTATTTGGATTGAGTGTCTTAAAAACTTTTTTCTTATCTACCTTCATTCAACCACCTTTTCAACTCTTTCCAACCAGAAATTATTAAAGCCTTCTCCTAAAGTAATAATGATCACTGCATTTTGTAACAATTCCA
>JBEPWY010000052.1:0-14156 GCA_041642185.1 Marivirga sp. | reverse complement strand
ATCGGAATACTTAGTGAATTTAAATAGTTGTTTTGCTATTTGCTGACATAATTCTCTTGTAGGCGCAATGATTACAGCCTGAATTTTATCATCTTTTAAATTAATGCGCTGCAAAATTGGTAAGCCAAAAGCAGCTGTTTTACCGGTTCCTGTTTGTGCCTGAGCAACTAAATCACCTGAATTATTTAATAAATAAGGAATTACTGCTGCTTGTATTTTTGTGGGCTCTTTAATGTTTAACTCCTCTAAACCTTTTGTGAATTTATCGGAAATACCCAATTCTTTAAATGACATGATTTTTCTGTTAATATTAAGGCTTGTATTACCTTCTTTTTTTGTGAAATGATTTTTTACCTGAAAAGCCTCCAGGCTTGCGATATTTTTTAGCCTTTTTATCATAAACGGGCCCATCTCCTATCTGATTAGGCAAGCTATTGGTTTTCACCACTTCTTTCTCAATCAACTCTTCAATACGATTGAATTTCTCCATATCTTTTTCATTGACGAAAGTGATGGCCTCCCCTGTTGTGGCAGCCCTGGCTGTCCGGCCTATTCTGTGCACATAATCTTCCGCATCACCGGGAACATCATAGTTAACTACAAGACTGATGTTTTCAACATCAATACCACGGGAAAGTATATCTGTACCAATTAAAACCTGCACCTTCTTAGACCTGAAATCACGCATGATTTCTTCTCTTTCCACCTGCTCCAAATCACTATGAAATGATTTTTGACGCATATTTATCCCCTTCAGTTCTTTTTCCAAAGATTTTACTTTATCCTTAGTTCCAGCAAAAACGATAGCTGTTTCATATCTGCCGGAATCTAATATAAACTTCAATAATGGTGTTTTCTGACCGTCAAAAGTCATAAAAGCCTTTTGGGAAATACCAGCAGCGGGTTTGGAAATAGCTAAACTGATTTCCTCAGGATTTTTCAATATAGCGGATGCCAATTTCTTAATTTTAGGAGGCATGGTAGCTGAAAACAGTAATGTTTGTCTGCTGGCCGGTAACTGCTTAACTATACGGTTAATATCTTCAGAAAAACCCATATCCAGCATTCTATCTGCTTCATCTAAAATAAGATGTTCAATATGGCCTAAATTTGTCTCGTTAGAATTTAATAAGGCAATTAATCGTCCGGGAGTAGCTACCAAAATATCAACTCCTTGTCGGATGGCTTTCTTTTGCTGTTCCCAAGCTGCACCATCACCACCACCATAAATGGCGATTGAGCTGGCATTGGTAAAATAAGAAAAACCTTCTATTTGCTGGTCAATTTGTTGAGCCAATTCTCTTGTAGGAGCAATAATGAGTGTATTTACCTCTTTTGATGATTTATTGGCACTGGCTATTTTATGCAATATGGGCAAAACAAAAGCTGCTGTTTTTCCTGTACCTGTTTGAGCACAGGCTATAAGATCTTTGCCTTCTAAAATTTGTGGAATTGCTTCTGATTGTATGGGTGTGGCTTCCTTGAAGCCCATCATATCAAGGCCTTCCTGCAGACTTGGGTGAAAATTAAATTGATTAAACTCCAAAATATCTATTTTATTAATTATTTTCTATTATTATTTCAGCGCAAAGATAAACATATCCATGCAATAAAAAACAACAGTTATTTATTGCATAAAATTCATAAAAAAAAGGGAAACCATATGGCTTCCCTTTTTTTAGTAAGTTGTGTATTTATTAATAAAGATAATCTAAAGCAGTTTGATCATCTGCATTAAATGGTCTATCACCACCGTCAGTACAAGCTAACATCCATGATTTTGCTGAAGCAGTTGCTCCTGTTGGTGTGCCTGGTATATGATTGGCACCTACAGTTGAAGCCCCCTCATCTGAAGGACTTCCACCACAACTAATGCTTCTGTCAAAATAATCTGTATGACGGAAACCAATACAATGTCCCATTTCATGTGCGATGATTGTAGCAATTCCGTTAGTTGTTAAGTTGTAATCAGACTCTAAAATACCACTCATTTTAATTTCTCCGTAAGGATCACAACTTGAAGTTGGGAAACCTGCAGATCCTAAAACGCCTCTTCTTTCATCACCTTTTTTAAGACGGGTCATGATGATATCAGCATTAGAATTATTGATCCGAGAAAAAGTCAATGCTAAATTTTGCGCATTAAATCTTCTGATCGCCTCATCAAGGCCTGCAATCATTCCAGCACTATAGCCATTACGACCACCTTCTTCTGCGTACATAGTAATAGTACGAGGTCCACATACTAAGTTGTCAGTACTGTACTGCTCTGCATCGGGTAAAAATGATGGCTTGCTCATTTGAGCGATAGATTCGTCAGTAAGGAAAATATCACCTTCTACTAAATAGCCATCTTCAAACATTACAGGTGCCTGATCACTTACATTGAATCCTAAATTTTTCAACTGTTCAACAACAATTGGATCTACTGCGAATTCGTCAACTTTTGCTGTTTCATCTTGCTGGCAAGAAGTAAACAATACTGAGCCAATAACTAAGGCTGCTAATCCATTTTTCATTTTGTTAATCATAATATTATAAGTTTTTGGTTATAGTTTTAATATTACGCATAACAAATATTATAATCTATATTATTTTGCCTTTTTTAGTAAAAAAAATATATTAGTTGGTTAAAACTTACTTCTGTTACATTTTATATAGGTATGTTTTAAAAAATCAGACACTGGTATTTAATTAAAGATAACAAGCTTTCCTTTAGTTGCCGTTTGACCGTTTTGATATATATGATATACATATAATCCATCAGCTAAAGGTGGCAACTCGATAAATGTTCTACTTTCACTAAAAGAGGATTGGTAAATAATTTCACCAATCTTATTTATTAATCGAAAAACATAATCCCCTTCCAGTTTTTTACTGAATATTTTTAACGCTTCATCTTTGCTTAAAGGGTTAGGATAAACTATAAAATCACGGCTCTTTACATAATAAGTTGTCAAAGTATCACTATGGAGAATAGTTTGATTATCAAATTCTAAACTTACCCTATAACTATTGAATCCATCTTCAGCCTGGTCATCTAAAATTTTAAATTGCAATTGATCCGGTGATTTAGCAGTAATCTCAGACCATTCATTATCCTCACCTAATTTTTCAAATGTAATCTGATTAATACCATTTAATGCACCTAATTGTAAATGAAGGAATACACCTGAGTCCTGAATAGTTTCAACAAAAAACGTACTAATAAAGCAACCTGCTCCTTGGAGTTGATAATTAATAGTAAAACTTTGAAGCAGTGGTTTGTCTCCTATAAAGGGTGTAATTTGAAAAAAATTACTTTTAATTTCCTCTGATGCCACCACTACTGAAGTATCAGATGTATATAATACCGTCTGTAATTTATTTTCTATTAAAGATTTAATTTCGTATGAAGTAGCCTCAGGTATGTTTTCCCATTGTAATTTAATTGAATCCGCACAATTAAAACCTACACCTAACCTTAAATCCGGTCCTATTGAGAATGTATCACTAATAAACTCCTTTCCTTGAATATTCATCTTAAGAAGAGCTAGATTGTGAGTGTCCGGGGATTTCCAGCGGTATTGCTCCTCTTCTAATGTTATATCCATATCCACAGGAAACCATTCGCTTGAATTTTCCCCAACTATTAACTGGTATGAGAGTTCTCCTTTTTCATCTCCGAAGGATGATTTCCATCGCAAATGGCTAACTGTTTCTCCATTATAAGGAATATTATCTGCAGCGGTGGGACTGGTCCATCGGAAACTATCCTTTATATCCCATTGATATGCTATATAAAAATCCTGATTGGACACAGGGACATCAAAAGCTCCCACCTTAATATTATAATTACCTGCAGCAGGAAAATCTATCACTACTTGCTCTATATTGTTCAGGTGGTCTTCCCCATTAGTAGCTGGTGAATTGATTGCATCAAGATTTTCCTCAGGATTAAGTATCATAGGTAAATAAACAGCTTCTGCAGAATTTACTTTTAAATCTAAATCATTAATTAATGCTTTGGCATCATTAGGGTTAGCAGCAGGGTCACTCCATACCAACGTTATTTTTAAATTTAAGGCATTATCAGGTATGTCTAACGAAAAGCTCTTTACTTCCTCCGCATTAATGGTCCCAATAAAAAATCTAGAGTTTTGCACATTCTCTAAGGCTCTCAAGGCATTTAACGATCCATACCCGGTACTATAATCAACACCTTTAAAATGGATATCATCTGCTGAGTTAATTAAAAAAGATTTTAACAAAGCAGCAGGCATTGCCTCATTATGGAGTTCTTTATATTTTTGTTGAAGTAAAATGGCAGTACCGGAAACTAAAGCTGCTGAATTAGAAGTGCCCGCCATACTATAGGTTACAAGCTCAGGTTTTACCCGCCCATCATAAGCAGGGCCTTTACTGCTTAAATTAATAGGTGTGTGAGTGGTATCTACAGATCCTACTGTTAATATATTTTTAGCTTGTTTATAATTTCCAGTCAGATTGGCAAACCCCGGAACACCTGAATATTTACCTTCAGTAGCCGCCTTGTCTCCAGAATTACCGGAAGAGAAAACATGTAACAAATCCGGTTTATCCATGGTACTTTCATCAAACATAGCCGCCATTACTCCATAAAAAGATTCAATTTGAGTTCCATAAGAATGATTTTGAATTTGAATGTTAAGCCGTTCATAATCTGATACTTTATCAGGTAAAACCATGGAATTATCAGATGAGGTATGATAGGCTAATGGGGCGACTCCTTTGCCCGTGACAAAAGAATTGCCGGCTCCTACTGCAATTGTAGCCATCTGAGTTGTATGACTATCTTTATATTCACTTTCTAGGCCACTTTCTATAAAACGTCCGGAAAGATCTATATCATAAATATTATACAAAGGCTCCTTAATACTTAAAGTCTGTTGCTGGCCAAGAATATCAGAAAAAAAATGATGCGCAGCATTAATGCGGTTAGGGTTAAGATTTAAATCAAGTACGGTGGCTTCTCCTTTAACATTATTACTTTCATTAGCTATATAAATAACAAAAGGTTGTTTGATTATCTCTTCAAGTTTGATTCTATTAAAACTGACTAAAAAGTAATTATTTTTTTGATATAATATTTTAGAACCAGAATGCTCATTTATAAAATTGGTAAAATGGATTTTATTATCTGCAGTTAACCAGTACTCTCCAAAAATTTCCTTTTTCGAACTGTAGTTTTTCAGTAAATCTTCTGAAAGCTTCCATTTATTATTGACATAATAAAAGTTATAGGTAATATTATTATTGATCTTATTAAAATCCTTTTTATTGTAAGCACCAATAACAGACCGATCGGAAACACGTCTCAAAACAGTAAACCCTACTTTGTTTAAACCACTTAACCTTACAGCATCTTTTCCCACTAAGAGTGCAAATTTTTTCTCATTTTCTGGTTTATTTCTAAAATTATAGGAAGAATCAATAAATTGAACCCATTGGTGATCATTATTTATTGATTGTGCTTTCACTGATATTGGAAAAAAGATATAAACAGCCAATAATAATAATAAAATCATCTGTAAGCCAAATGTTTTTATCGTCGAAGTAGTTTTTGGGTTATAGATCATTTTGTGGTTGAAATTATCATAAATTAAAATATTTATACTTTAATTTGTATTATACTGGTAATTTAGCAAATTAATTCTTTAAATATTTTGTGCTTTGTAAAGAAAACAATAATATTCGAATGTAACCAAAAACTTACAATAATATGTACAAATTAAGAAACAGCCTAATGATTGTTTTGACAATCATGGCAACAACAGTAATGATGAGTTCTTGCGAAAAAGAAGAGCTCGAAGCAAATGCTAACATCATCAATCCTGATGTTAAAGAACAATTCAAATCTTTAGGATTTGATGTAAGTGATATGCGCGTCGAAGATATGGATAATCCATTGACCGGCGTTACCGAAAAGCACTATATCCTGGAGGGGGATATTGCTATTGCTGAAAAGCAAATGCACGATATGCTTGACAGTAAAATTCACCATGAAGGACCAAATGGCGAGCAGTACAGAACAAATAATTTAGTGAGCCAGGGTAGAACTATTAATGTTATAGGATATACTGGAAACAATTCCAATGGATTGGACAGTAAGATGCGAACAGCCCTACAATGGTCTGTAGATAATTTCAACGCATTAAACATCAATCTAAATTTTACTTTAACTTTCGGAACTAACTACTCCAACTATGATATGGTAGTTTACAGAGTAACAGCCAGTGGTGGCGGTGGTAGTGCCGGTTTCCCAAGTGGCGGAGCTCCAAATAAGTATATTAAAATCAATTCTGGTACAAGCCAGTATGACACCAATACTGTTGAGCATGTAATTACTCATGAAATGGGTCATTCTGTAGGAATGAGACATACCGATTGGTTCAACCGTGCTTACTCTTGTGGTTCAGGTGGAAGTGAAGGCACAGGAGATGTTGGAGCCGTTCATGTTCCTGGAACTCCTACTTATGAAGATTCAAACTCTATTATGCTAGCATGTTTTGGCGCTGGTGAAGATGGCGAATTTGGCTATTATGATAGAGTTGCTTTAGAGTATCTTTATTAAAAACACATTAATATTATAATTTTCAGGAAGTAAAATAAACTGAAACAATTTTAATATTAAAAACAATGAAAAAGGTCAGATGCCCTCCATCTGACCTTTTTTTATGCTGAATAATTGAATATATTTTATAAACTATTTCTTTTGCACATTAACTAGTGTACTTACTCGACTTCATAACTACAGGTTAACTCTTTTCTGAAGGCATGTTCAATAATTAGTTGAACCACATAAAAAGAATGGCATAGAATTTCTTCCATCCACTCTATTATAACTTAAATTAACAGGATATTAAATTTAATTGGTTTCAAGTATTTGAAACAATTCATCCAGCTTTGGAGTCAAAATAATCTCAGTCCTTCTGTTCTTCTGTCTGCCAGCAGCTGTATCATTATCAGCCTTAGGCGAATACTCTCCCTTACCAGCCGCAGTTACTCTTTCAGGATTGGCCCCGTTATCAGTAAGAATTCTTACAATAGAAGTGGCTCTCAATACACTTAAGTCCCAGTTATCTTTCAAATATTTATTACTTCCGCCAATAGGCACATTATCTGTATGGCCTTCCACCACAATATTAACATCATTATTGTCTTTTAGTACTTGTGCCAACTTTTTTAATGCATTTTCTCCTTTCGGGTCAACCACAGTACTTCCGGAATTAAATAATAGTTGCTCTGCCAAAGAAACATATACTTTGCCATTCTTCACTTCAATTGTTAAGTCGTTTTCTTTAAAGTTAAGTAAAGCTTCACTTACTTTTTGTTTCAATTTAGCTACAGCAGCATCTTTTTCAGCTAAAACGCGCTCCAATTCTTCTACTTTAGCTTCTCTTTCTGCCAGATCAGCTGCCAATTCATCATTTCTTTGCTTAGAAATTTCCAAGTCCGTTTCCATCTGCAAGAGTAATTTTTGCTTTTGGGCCAAATCTTTATTGAGTTTCCCGCTACTGCCCATTAAATCAGTATAATAATTGTTTAATGTATTGTACTGCTTTTGTAGTGAATCCAGGCTTTGTTGAGAGGCTTGATAAGCTATTTTTGCTTCTTCAAGTGCTTTCTTTTCTTCTTCCAGACTACTTTCCAGGTTATTTATTTCACTTCTTTTGGCCACTAGTTCATCCTCTAATTCCATCTTTTCAGCATCCAATTGTACCTTTTCTGATAAGAGGGCATCATATTTTTTTTGTGTTACACAAGCTGAGTTACTAAAGAGGACTATTGCAGCAATAATAATTTTATAATTCATAGATGTTTTATGTTTAGTTCTGAAAACGAAGTTAGAATATATTTTATGTTTTCGCAGCTTGTTCTTATCTTTAAATAGTAGATTAAGATGGATTTTTCATGTAATCAAGAATTAGAAAGAGCTATTATGAAAAAACTAATTGTATTAACAGGAGCAGGAATTAGCGCAGAAAGCGGAATCCCTACTTTCAGAGGAGCTGATGGTTTATGGGAAGGCCACGATGTGACTGCTGTGGCTTCACCTGAAGGATGGCGGAAAGATAAGGAACTGGTTCTTGATTTCTATAACCAAAGAAGAAAAGCAGTTCAAAATGCCAAGCCTAATAAAGGACATCTAATATTAGCTGATCTTGAAAAATTTTTTGATGTGGTTATCATTACTCAAAATATTGACGATTTGCATGAAAAGGCCGGTTCTTCCAATATTATTCATCTGCATGGTGAGATTGGAAAAGCAAGAAGCACAGTAGATTCTTCCCTTATTTACGATATAGAAGGCTGGGAATTAAAATTAGGTGATAAATGCGACAAAAATTCGCAATTAAGGCCGCATATTGTGTGGTTTGGAGAAATGGTTCCTATGATTGAGCCGGCGGCCCGGCTGGTATCTGAGGCTGATATTTTGTTAGTGGTGGGCACTTCCTTACAAGTGTATCCTGCAGCTGGTTTAATTCATGAGGTAAAATCAGGAACACCTATTTATGTGATTGACCCAGAAACTCCTCCCTATTATGGAAATGAAAAAATTACCGGCATTCAAAAACCTGCCGGCGAAGGCATGGAAGAACTAAGAACCCTGTTAATTAAAAAAGCATAGAATTTATAATTTGAGAATGGTAATTTAATGCTGAACAACTTCAGATTTATCCAATATCTCCCAAGTATGGTCTGCCAGTAATTTTACAGTAGCTAAATATTTAATATAAGATTTACTTTTCCCCCACTCTTGCGGTGCTATTAATGACAGGATATCTTTTCCGTCCTCTGACTCATATAAATAATATACATGGTTAATCAAAGGTTCAAAATTCATTTTAGCCAAATAAATTCGCTCAGAAATTTCTACTCTTTTCTGTAAGGATTTTGCCTGATTTGCCAATAACTGCATTTGCTCATATAATTGAGACATTTGGCTCTCCGTCTGCTGGTGCATGGCAGCAACTGCTCTGCCTTTAATTTTACCTTTGTCTTCCGGCTTTATTAAAGCACTACCTGAATGATGAGGAAATGATATAGTACCTGGATTTTCAGTGGTACCCTCTTTCATTTTCTCTAAATCAATCTTCTCAACATCTATCTTTTTACCTGTTTGGCTCATCTCTTCTGATTTCAATCTTCATCGTGTCCTGATAAATACTATCTTGAGCCGATTTTGTTTGCTCTTTTTTACTTCTTCCTCCTGGAAAGGTAGTTTTAGAGGCCATATCATATATCACATAAAAGATTATAAGTATGAAAACAAATGCAATTAGCAAGAATACTTTAGATTTTTTCATTCTTCGTCAATATCATTGAAAATATATCCAAATAAAGAAAAAGGTTCTTTTAACTGGACTTCCTTAAGAAAATTATAATAAATTTTTATACCCGACCCTAAAACATCCATACTGATTTTTTCATTATGACTGTGAATACTATTGATATCTTTTGTGCTTACTATAGCAGGTATAAGCCCGTATGATGGTATATCATACGATCTAAATTTACTATTATCACTTGTAGCAGGAAAAAGAAAAGGTATAGTTTCCGAATCAGGATAAACCTCACTTATTGCCCTTTCAATAGCTTTATAATATTGATTAAGTTTAGAAGGTTTTGCTTCTGGACTTTTTGAAATGACAGAAATTTCAATATTGTCATTATCCAATCTTCTTTCAATATATCGAAGGAAACTTTTACTGGACGTACCTGGTACAAGTCTACAATCTAATATGGCAACAGCATAATTACTTATTTGATTGGGTGGACCGGGAGGGTTAAAAATATTTGAAACAGTGATGGTATTGGTGATCAATGTTGAGAAAAATGGATCATCCTGAATTTGTTTCCGTACAAAAGGAGCCAGAATTGACCAGTTGATATTTCGAATGAAAAAACCTCTAATTCCTCCCTCAGCTCTTCCTAATCTTCGAAACATTTGCCGTGTACTACGATGAAAAAGTAAATTAACTTTTCTTGTATTAAGCCTGTTTAAACTATTAATTAGCTGAAGATTAGCATAATTATTAGAAGGCGCTGCACCATGCCCGGCATCTTCATTTACCACTTTTAACTTAATCCATAGACTTTGCTTCTCTGCTACAGAAACACCAAAAACTACTTTTTCAGGGTGATTTTTTAAAACATTTTTATAACCTGCGCCACCCTCTCCTAAAACAACAGCAGGGTTAAGTTCATCTTTAAACTTTGGTAAGAGATATAATGCTCCTGTTTTTCCGCCTGTTTCCTCTCCTGACATAAATAAGACAGTAATATTAAAAGGTAATTCCATGGTATCATAATCCGCTTTAAAAGCCATTAAGGCTTTCAATTGCATAATCCCTAGTCCCTTAGCGTCTAAAGCTCCTCTCCCATAAATATATTCCCCATCAAAATGTCCGCTATATGGGTCGTATTCCCAATAATCGAAGTTTTCGGCAGGCACCACGTCAATATGGCTTTGAAAAATGATGTTTGGTTTGCCGCGATCCAAAGGATAAAGTGAGGCTGCTAAATTATACCTGTCAGGATCATCAGAAAAAACCCGTAGATTTAGATCTGTAGTCCGAATATAATTTTCAATAAATAGGCCCGCTTCTTTTTCATTTCCCGTAACAGATTCTCTTTTAATGTATTCTGACAATAAGGTGATAGTTTCACTATAAGAAACCGATGCTGGCCACACTGTGGTTGAATCAGGTTCCTGATCGGTTGAACTGAACCCTATTAATTGACTGAATATAAATAATATACTAAAAATAAATTTCAAAAAACACTTATTAAACATATTGCTATATTTTCTCTTCTAA
Source organism: Marivirga sp. (assembly GCA_041642185.1). GTDB lineage: Bacteria > Bacteroidota > Bacteroidia > Cytophagales > Cyclobacteriaceae > Marivirga. The sequence continues at coordinate 3,315 of JBEPWY010000052.1, read as the reverse complement.
CCACAAAAATCCACTACTAAGTAGGAACAACAAAAAGAACCACAAAGTTAAATATACTTCTTTACTTTTCAATAAATCATCACTTCCCTTTATTTGTAATTGTTTATGATAAGCATAATAATTGTAATTAAAAGCCTGCACGATTAAATCCTGATGAGCTGCTGCTTCTTTATGAACATAAAATGGAAAATATATTGATTTTTCATCGATAAATAAGCTATGCCAGCCAATTTTATCAGGATAGTAAACTAAATGTTGTCTTTCGGGATAAACAATATCTTTAATTAATTTAAAAGAAATGGTATCATAATCGGAGTTGACAATTTCTACCTTATTTATCATTTGATCACTCCACAGTTGAACATGAAATGGCTGGTACTGAACAGGCCATTCTGTTTTAAACATTTCTACCTCTCCTTCCCTCCTGACCAAAGTGTTTAAAATAGAAACCCAATAGTTTTCATAATCTTTCTCTAATCCGCCCAATTGCCATTTATAGCTGTCCTGAATGCTGATTATGCCAATACTCAACCTGGGTAAAATCTTTTTATATAAAGACAGGTTATTAACTTCGGTAAAACTATTTATATTATTGATTTTCAACTGATTAACACCCCTCAAAGTAAAAGTTTCACCCCCTGTAAAAATTGTTTTAACAAGAGAGGGATGAATGAATTTTAAGGAGATTTTCGAATTAGGATTAGCCCTGAAAACAAGACTACCCTCGCTACTTTTTAATATTTTTGTATAAGCTTGTTTCTGTCTAAAGTTAAGTCTGTTCCAGGCTTCCATATCCAATATGAGGATTTCAGCTTTAAGAAGTGAAGAACTATACTTCTGCTGAGCTAAGGAATCAGGCCAATTGGAAAAGGATGATTTGTATTTATCTTTTGATATCCTACTTTTTAAATAGACTGCATGACCATTATCTTCTAAATAATCCTTTAAAAAGCGCCATTCAAAATCAGGACTTTCTGCCAGCAAATGGAAAACAAATTTTTCTTGTTCTCTCACTAAAACTGAAAAATGATATTCTTCCTGCTGATTAATTATTAAATGTCCTTTAAGAGGCCCTGCTACTTTAGGTTGAATGATTTTAATGTATTTTTCTCCTGCTGATAGATATTGCTGGCTAATACTATCATAAACTAGCTGTCCCGCCAGCTGTAAGGAGTCGTTTGATATATTATGAACTTCCAGCTTTAATGCCTCCCCTAAAGTAATTGTCTCAGGAAAGCTGATCCGTACCCTGGGCCTATTCTGATTAAGGTTTATTCGATGTTGATAATGACTGGGGTTAATGGGAGGTACATTTTCTCCAGCAAATAAAGTATCTATTGCATACTCCAAATCGGTAAATGGCACTGGATTTTTATGCTTCTCCAATTTCAAAAGTTGCTTATCGTTATCCCAAATAAGCACATCGTATTTACTGTTACTAATTAAGGAATCGACATAATCCTGATCTGTATGAGAGTCAATAACCAAAACAGATTTAACTTTTTTTTCAGTATAAACAAAAGGCTTTAAATAAATGATATACAGCGAGATAAGCATTATCATGACAGCAGAAATTCTGATTATTCTTCTGGTATTTATCTTGCGCCATTCCCATGCGGCAAAAATTAAAAATAAAATTGCCAGCACAAAAATATGCCAGATTTGATAATTGTTTATGAAGTATAATGCTGTCAATCTAATTAATTTCTAATTGCTGATGGAAAATATTTTTAAGCTTCAGGTCCATTGTTTCTTCTGCCGATAACTTATCTGAAACATCAGGGAGAACTTGTTCGATAATACGCATTATATTTCTGTAAATAACTCTTGAGTTTGATTGATTATACTCATTTATTTCAGACAATAATAGCGCATAACGAACAGGGTTTTTCAAAGTCTCCGATACTATTAAATCGCTCAATTTATTTACTATTCTCTGTTGCTTTAATATATCATCTGGTAAATCCAGCTTTTTCATTTCCTGCAAAATATCTCTTAGCTGAAGGAGAAAATTATCTCTTTCCTGGTCATAATTAATGATTCCAGCATCGATAGCCTCTAAATCCCCCGTTAACCTTTTTTCATCTGGCTCTAATGGAGGCGGTTCAAAGCCCATCCGTAACACATAAATACGGGAAGCGCGTTGCACCTCCTTTATGAGCTCCAATGCCTTATATTCATAAGGTAAGGCTTTTTGAGGCCGGTAGGTTCTTAAAAACAGTTCCGCCTCCCACATATTGCCCAGTGCTTCTTTCAGCTTCTTTTTAACATCTGCATCAAAAAAAGTGGCAATGTCAGAATGGTCATGGGAATGCACATAAGCTTCCAGCTCTGGTGCTTCATACTTATCACCGGAGAAATCATTTCCACCCGGGAAATCATTTATAGCATGATCATGGCCGCTATGGTCAATGGTAGGATCTTCGGGGTCATGCTCCTCTCCCTCTTCATCATGCTCGTCTTTTGAAGGCTCAGCGGTGGCTATTTTACCTGATCCGCTGGAAACTTCATATTCTTCTCCCAGAAAAACACCGTAGCGCAGTCGTAAAATCTTTTGTTCGGCTCCTATTGCATCACTTTTGTCTTCAAACTGTGCCTGAGATAAGCTCTTTCTATCCTTCAATAATTTCTCGGTATCTATGATGATTTGTCTCTGGCTGGTAAAATATTCAGGCTCTGTAGATAAAGCCAGGCCATCAAATGCAACAGATTCCTGCTGAACTGTATCGGCTATTTCAATGATAAAAACTTCAGATTTTGTTTTCTGTTCTTCAGGCTGCTTATTGTCGGTAACTTCTATAAAGAAATAAAGCTCGTCTCCAGGTTCAAGCCCTAAAGTGTCCATTTTTAAATTGTAATTTACTTTTTGCTCTTTTCTACTGGTTTTAAATCCAGCCAATGGCCATTTTAATTCCCTGAACTTTACTGCTTCCCCATCTCCCTGACTTAAAGTTGCTACTACATTGGCAGAAGTTAAGCCATAATCATCTTTCATATGTATTCCCACATTAAAAGATTTTGCAACTTCTTTCCAGTCAATTTCAACCCTACTTTCTTTTCTGTCAAACTGAATAACAGGCTTTTGATCAATTAATACCTCCAGCACATGTATTTCATCCATATAAAATAAATCATCTGCTTTAAAATAAAGCTGGTAGGCCTGAGAATGATGCAATTTGTATTTCCTGCTCCATCCTTGCTGGTTTTTATTCATGCTGATTGTATCTATTCCTTGAAAAATAAGTCTGGGAGTCATATTACCGCCATTTACTTCAAAAGTAAGCAGGCTTCCTTCAGGAATAGAGCGACTTCCTT
>JBEPWY010000051.1:0-14232 GCA_041642185.1 Marivirga sp. | reverse complement strand
CCTTTTTCTTGCAAATCTTTTGCTAAAGTTAACCCGATACCCGAACTCGAACCAACTATTAATATGTTTTTATCTTTAAATGTCATATCAAAATATTTTATGATTTATAAAGAACTATGAATATTATATAATTGTTTGATTTTTTTGACAAAAAAAAGAGGAAACTGAACACAGTTTCCTCTTTAAAATATTCTAATAAGTTATTATCTATCTTGGAGAGACACTATTAATATAATCTAAAAACTCTCTTCTGGTGGCTTCATCATTAAATTTTCCACCAAAAAAGGAGGTACCTGTTCTACTGTTGGTGTCACCAACACCCCTTGAAGACACACACATATGAGAGGCATCCATCACAACTGCAACACTTTCTGTTTGCAGTACATTTTTCAATTCTTCAGCTATTTGCATGGTTAGCCTTTCCTGTACTTGTGGTCGCTTGGAAAAATATTGAACTATTCTGTTTATTTTTGAAAGTCCGATTACTTTACCGCTGGAAAAATAAGCTACATGCGCTTTACCGTAAATTGGTACAAAATGATGTTCGCAATGCGAATAGAAAGTAACGTCCTTCTCTACAAGCATCTGATTGTAGTTGTATTTATTCTCAAAAAGTTTCGGTTTAGGCTTGTTTAGTGGATTTAGACCACTGAAAACTTCCTTAACATACATTTTGGCAACTCTTGATGGGGTGCCTTTAAGACTATCGTCAGTTAAGTCCATACCTAAAATATGCATGATCTCCTTAAAATGCTTGGCGATCATCTCCATTTTCAGTTCATCATCCATTTCAAAAGCATCAGCTCTAAGCGGAGTTTCAGCACTTGAACCTGCGTGATCATCTCCTAAATCTTCCATAGAATTGAAGTCTTCTAATTTTTCGTTATTCTGCGGGGTATTCAACATAATTTCTTTCAGTTTCGTAAAGTTTAATTTTAACATCTAATGATGTTTCAATCTTCTCTCTCAATAATTGATAAATCACAACAGCAATATTTTCCGCAGTTGGGTTTACCGATTTAAATTCTGAAGTGTCTAAATTTAAATTCTTATGATCAAATTTATCCAAAACATTTTTTTTAATAATATCGCTCAGCACTTTTAAGTCTACCACATATCCTGTTTCAGGATCGATTTCACCTGTTACTTTTACCTCTAAATCGTAGTTATGACCATGGAAATTGGGATTGTTACATTTCCCAAACACCATTTGATTCTTCTCTTCCGACCAATCAGGATTGTTCAATCTATGTGCAGCATTAAAATGTTCTTTTCTGAAAACAGATACTCTCATGTATATCTTTTATTTGAAAGATTAAATATACGCAACTAACTTGGATGCTTAAATTATGTTTAAAATATTTTTAATATTGCTAAACAAATAATTGGTATTTAGCCAGGTAATTAATACACCGTAATTCTTCTTTCATCTTTGTGCATTTCTACACCATTTCTTTGTAATAATACAAATAGAGATATAATGATTATAGTTCCAAGTGAATGAGTAAAGTGCTCTATTTGATAATTTAATGTTGTTCAGTAAAATAAAAGTAGGTAAACTGTCCTTAATTTGACTTTGGTGAGTCATTAAATTTAGTATAATTAAAACTAACTATAAACATGAAAGTCCTTTGATATATAAATTTTATTTTCCTGCTATTTTATATTATTCTTTTATCTTTGTTCAGTCTTAATAAGAAGAAACTATTATGAATAAAAGTACCATTGCCATAGTCATAGGTTTAGTTGCCATTATTTTAGCTGTCATGAATATTATCAGCATAGGTCAACTCAATAATAACATAGAAAATAGTAGGAGTGAAGATACCTCCATTCAACAAATGCCAAAAGAAGAAGCACATCATGAGTATGAAGTGGCCAAGGCAATGGGCTATATGCAGCGTTTCAGTACTAAACTTTATTGGGCCGGGAGTAATGAGAATTGGGAATTATCGGAATTTTATGCCCACGAATTAGAAGAAACTATTGAAGAAATAGCAGAAGTCAATGTAATTGATGATGGTTTTGAAGTAAGTAAAATGGTGACACAAATGACCATGCCCGCATTTGAACAAGTAGAGAAAGCTATTAAAAATAAAGATAAAAGTGCATTTAGCAGTTCTTTTAATATGCTTATTCAATCCTGTAATTCATGCCATGCAGCAAGCAAGCATGAGTTTATTGAAATAACAGTACCTGCTCTAGAAGGTGTTTACAATCAGAAATTTAGCAAGTAATTTTACTTGATCAATCATTATACTGGCTCATAGTCATATTAACTCCAATGGTTGCAAAAGCCAATACCATGTCACAGGCTTTATCCATGGCAAATGGTAATTCTTTAAATTCCTCTTGTGTAAAAGGACTCAATACATAATCCACTTGCTTTCCTTTATGAAAATTATCGCCCACTCCAAATTTTAGTCGGGCGTAATCCTGCCCGCCGGTCATATTTTCAATATCTTTTAGGCCATTATGACCAGCTGCGGACCCTTTGGCTCTCATTCTTAATTTTGCAAAAGGTAAAGCAATATCATCGGTAATCACTAATATATTCTCCTTAGGGATATTTAACTCCTGCATCCAATAATTAACGGCTTTACCCGAAAGGTTCATATAGGTGGTAGGCTTAATTAGATGTATATGCCTTCCCTTATATTTAAATTCGGATTTCATGGCCAACTTCAATGTTTGAAACTCTACCTTTTGGTTGTCCGCCAGCCTATCAAGCGTAAGAAAGCCAATATTATGTCTGGTGATTTCATATTCAGGACCTATGTTGCCCAATCCTACTATTAAATACTTCATTCCTTCTCTTTGTTCAAATTTGATGCAAATATAAAGGTATTCCACTTTTTTGGGGACCTTCTATCGGTTTAGTTTTTAATTTATTCTAAATTTTAGGCACTAAATCAAATCAATTTTAAGACCTAAGAAGAGGTTAATTATCTCTTGTTTCTTTATTAGATTGGACTCTTTCTTTAGCGGAGAATAATTTTGTGGAACCTGTACCCATCCCTACAATACTGCGCATGGCTTGCTCTGGTTCTATATCCAGAAATTTTAACTGCTTCACTGGAACATGATAAATGTTTCCGTTCATAGGGTTAGGGGCAGTGGGGACAAATATTGTATAAATATCATCTGTAACTGTTTCTGTAACAAAACCTGTTAGTAATACACCTGTGTTGTAGGCGTCAACCAAAACTACCTGGCTAAATGGCATTTTCTTTAAGCCTGAAAATTGAGCTACGGTTTCCTTAATGGAGGAATACAAGGGTATATGATTAAGGTATCTTTTCTCAAAAACTTTAAAATAACTATGGCCTCTCTTGGCCCGCATAATTAAACCTATTATAAATATTATGGATAATAAAATTAATAATGCCAGAAAATTGATGAACCAAGTATGTGTCTCTGCATTTTTATCAAGTATGGAACTGATTGGGGCTATTATATTAAATACGAACTTGAATATTAATGAAAGTAGAAATAAAATTATAATGGTGGGTAATATTAATAATAGTCCATTTAGTAAAGTGCTTATGAGGAAGGATTTGCTCCAAAATTTTTCTGATGGACGCGGTTTTTCCTGATTAATTAATGAGGTTGTGTTTTTCATATTTATTAAAGATCAATGGCTTTTATAATGATGTAAAATCGAGGATTTTACAAGTTGAAGGATTATTGTTTTTAAATCTAATTCGTTTAACGATAGAATTGTCTGCTAAATTTTTCGGAAAATGGATATTTTAAAGAATATGATTGTTTTTTTGTATTCAGAATGGCTAATCGAAGTTAAAAACAATAATCTATTTTATTTATTCATTTCAGTTAGAGTAAGTGAAGATTCTCTTTAAAAAGCAACTTTTATTCTATAAGGTGAAGATATAATTCGATCAAATATTTTATCCAAATATAAATATATAACATTTTTCTTAAAATACGTTAAAGGGGAAACATACCAAACAGAACAATAAAATGAATAAAATCAAATCGTTACTAAGATTAGCTACACTGTGCTTATTATTGAGTGCAGGCCTATTTGCTTGTAAAAGCAGTAAAAAAGCGGCTGACCAATCTCCAACACCCCCTCCAATTCCTGAGGTGACGGAGGAAGAAATACCAGATACAGAAGAACCAACGGAAGTAGCAGAAACAAAAGCTGAATTTATGCTGCGTCTGAACAATTATTTTAGTGCTATAAGCTCTTCTTCTCAAAATACAACAGCTGCAAACCGTAATATCAATGAGACAGAAGCTATGTTCGCTTCTCCTGATGTGCCTGTTTTAATCATTATTCATGAATCAGAGGATGGTACTAAAGATTATGATGAGCCAACTACCATTACCAAATATTTGAATTACCTGAAGGATCAGGGAAAAAATATCAATGAGATTTATGATATGAAAACTGATGGTAGTGGTAAAATCACCGAATTAGAATTGATTCGAAAATAATCTTTGCCTTTAAATTGAATAATATTATGAAATCGAAAGTAAATAAATACATGAAAAATTTAAGTATGCTTGCCTTGCTTTTCTGCATCTCTTTTGGAGCAATGGCACAATCAGATAATATTTCTCCTCAGAGAAAACAAGCAATTGATTCATTGGCCCTTGAAAAGGTGCGTGATTTAAGTAAATACATTAGTATAATAGGAGATAAGGAAACTGCTTATTCTGAAGCTAACCGTGTAATGGACAGAGCGGAAGAACTTTTTGCCGATGATAGTGAAATGGGTGTGTCTTCTTTAAGTACTGAAGAAATTACCTATTATAAAGTAAGAGAGTATTTTCAACGTTTAATGGCGCTAAACTATGATAAGGTGAAAATCGATTGGTATGATATTCATTATATCAGTGATTTAGAACAACAACCGGATGGAAAATATGTAGGTGTTATAACTGTTTATCAACGATTTGAAGGAACTTCTGAAGATGGTCTTACTTATAAGGATACCACTAAAAAGGATATCACTATATATGTAGAGAAAAAGAAAACTCAGATTGCAGGTCGAACTATTGAATTTTGGGATGTGATGTTAGGTGATATCCGTGTTACGGAGACTTCTGCATGATTAGAATAGCAATTTTTATTATCTTATTTACTTTACCATCTATTCTCCCTGCTCAAATTAGGCAGGGAGATGGAAATGGTATGGATGAAACTGAACTTTATGCTTCCACTAAGCAGGTAAATCAGTTTTTTAAACGTTTTAATGGCGAGGAAGATCAAAAGGGTAGGCGTTATTATCAAAATGATAAAGCTTATCGGGATGCTACTCTTAGGAAAAATTATATTACTATTCTTTTTAATGATGAAAATGCCAATATCCCTAAAGAAAGGAAAAAAGCCTTTATCAATGATGTAACGGACAAAAAAAATCCTCAATACCTGAATTTTCATGAAGAAGGTTGGTTTGCAGAGGTTAGTGCAATTTTTACTCGTGCAGGCAAGGAAGAAAATGTTTCATTATTTTTTAAAATTCAGGCTCAAGGTCAAGGTTATGAGTGGGTGTTGGATAAAGTGACTTCAGTACAGTATCAGCAATATTTTTCAAAAGATGAAACAGATGAGAAATCCTTTCTGCATCCTATGAGTCATGAATTGGATTTTATGAACCTACATAAATCCTTCAGAAACCAAAAGGGCGTAGATTTTACAGGCGATAATTTTAAACCTGATTATTTATCTGTTTTTCTTTATGAATTAGGGAATAATACAATTACATTTTCTACAGTTAAAAATTTAAAATTTCATTTTTTTCAGTGTGATGGATGGTACTTTCAAATTTCTGAATATAACAGACCTGGCTATAACAGTGGTTGGTTAATTTCAGATCTCACCCCAATAAAAAATGAAGACATTCCCGCACTTAAAGCATATATCTATGATCAACAGTAGATTTTATTCCATTCTCTTTTTTATCACTCTTTTATCTTTATGTGCTTCACAGCTGAATGCTCAGCAATTAGGGGATTATACCCAAGATGAGGTGAGAAATTACCAATCAAAGGCCGAAGACCAAGTACGTTTTCTTTCTTTCATGCTTAACACCCTCGGAAGTGAAAGCAGTAGCCCCAGAGATAAAGATGTAATTATTCGTGAAAGCTTTAAGAAAATCTTTAGAGATGGTAAAGTACAGGTGGAAGATGATTTGACCAGTAACCGGATGGTGTTAATCAATAAAGATATTACTGCCTATTTAAAGGATATTGAATTTTTTTTTAAGGATGTGAAATTTGATTTTGAGATAAAAGAGATTGAACCTTTTTTAAGAGATAATGAGGAGTTGTCATTTAAGGTTACTTTAAATAGAACCTTAAAAGGTACCGGACTGGAAGATGAGTCTATATTAAATACAAAAAAAAGGTATATAGAAATCAATCATTATAAAGAAACTGATGAACTGCAAATTGCAAGCATATATACTACCAAGGTAAGCAGAGATGAGGCACTTAAGGAATGGTGGAGCAATCTATCTTTTGGATGGAGAAATATATTTAAAGAGAAATTAGCCATTGAGGACGATAGTATCAGCATGAATCAATTGAACAAAATTGCCTCTCTGGATTCTATCAATTTATCAGGGAATGATTTTATAGTATCTATAGAACCGCTAAATATGCTGGTAGATTTACGTAAAATTAATTTAAGTAACACAAAAATTCAGGATATAGCTCCATTGAGTAGTCTTACTGAAATTACTCATCTTAATATTGCCAACACAAACATTTCTGATGTCAGTTTTTTAAGATATGCAGAAAAGCTGATCGCATTAGACCTTTCTTTTACTTTGGTAAGGGACTTGAAAGATTTACTTAATCTTACTAATCTTCGGGAACTAAACCTGAAAGGAACTAATATCACTAAATTCACAGTGCTTTCTAATTTTACTTCCTTACAAAAGCTCGATTTGAGTGAGACATTTTTTGGTGATTTAAAATTAATATACCCATTAAATCAATTGAAAGATTTAAATCTTTCCCGAACCAATATACAAAATGTATCAGATTCATTAAGTCCTAAAACATTAGAGTATATGGATATTACCTTTAATGCTATTTCGGACCTTTCGCCTTTAAGAAACCACAGTTCATTAAAGACACTTAAAATCAGCAATACTCAGGTTTTAAGTCTCGAACCATTAAAATCCATCAACAGTCTTCAAAAAATATATGCTGATAATACTTTTATTACTCCTGAGAAAGCATCTGCCTTTACTGATGAGCACCCTCAGGTACTCATTATAGTTAATTCAGAAGAATTATCTGCTTGGTGGTCCTCGCTTAGTCCGGTATGGCGTACTGTATTCAATAAGTATATTCCCGGAAATCAAAAAGCTGTTCCTGAAAAAGAGCAACTCACCAAATTAATATTAGCGGATAGTTTGAACCTTGAAAGTGCCGGACTGACAGATTTGTTTGCCATAAAGAAGTTTTCGCGTTTAAGGTATTTATCTATAGCAGATAATAATATTAATAGCCTTGATCCCATCCGTAGTTTAAATAGTCTCTCTGAATTGAATGCCAGTAATGTTGGTTTAACAACTATAGACCCATTTATAAGCCTCAAAAAGCTTCAAAAACTTAATATATCAAACAATGAGTTATATGAAGACCAATTATTAAAACTTTCCAGTGTTAAAAGTCTTAATTTATTAAATATTGACAATACTGGTATCAAAAAAACAGCCGTTAAAGCTTTTTTATCACAAATTGATAATGAATGTATTGTTATTTATGATACAGAAGGGCTTACCAATTGGTGGAATGAACTTGACCTGATATGGCAGCAAATTTTTCAGCTGCAATTGGGAATGAGTAACCCTCCAACAGCAAAGGAATTACATCGCTTAACTGCTATTAGCAACATAGTAATTATTGATGAGGAAATAACTCACTTGCAACCATTAAATCAATTTGTTCAATTGGAATCTGTTTACCTTGAGCGTGTTAAGTTAAATAATTTAGAAAGTGTTACTGGCTTGGGAGATATTAAAAGCCTTAGCATTAAGGAAACACCTATTGCTTCTATAAAACCTTTGAAAAATCTGAAAACCTTGGAAGAATTAAACCTAAATTATTCTTCAGTTGATGATTTACGTCCTTTAGGAGATCTGCAAAATCTGGCAAAGCTCAGTGTTGCTGGTACAGGGATTAAAAATTTAAAAGGCCTGGAAGAACTATACGGCTTGAAGTATCTTGATATTTCCAGTACCCTTGTGAGGCGCCTTAAAAGGATAGATGATTTTCAAAACCTGGAAGAAATTCGTTGTTATAATACTAGAATTTGGAAAAATAGAGTCCGGAAATTTGAACAAGATCACCCGCAAACTTTTGTGAAATTTTATTGATTTTCAGAATGTTAATAGATGAAATTAGTAATGCCTCATACAAGGCAATTAGAATTTTTTCCCGATATTATTCCTGATATTTTCATTAGACTTTTATCCAGCCTTTAATAAAATATAGTTTTTTAAGGTTTTTACTAACAATTTATAATGGATTTTCGTGAAATCTAATAGTTGTTTTTGTACATAAAATTATAAAAATGGAAAATCAAAATCTTAACGGAAAAGAAGCTATTGATAAATTAAAAGCCATTATTAAGGATGTGAGAATAGCCATGATGTGTACTTTTGGCTCTCGTGGCAGGATTGAAAGCAGGCCAATGGGTACTGCCGGAGTAGATGATGACGGATCTATTTGGTTTTTTACAAATGATGAATCGGAAAAAATAAAAGAAATAGAGAATGAGCATGGTTTATGTCTGGCTTATAGCAAGCCCACGGATAATACTTATGCCAATATTAATGGTAAAGCTTTAAAAGTTGATGACAAAGCTAAGGCAAAGGAACTTTGGAGCGATATATTGAAGGCATGGTTTCCTAAAGGTTTGGATGATCCAAAACTCACTCTTATTAAAGTTACTCCTCATCAGGCGGAATATTGGGATAGTAATGACAATCGAATGGTGGTGTTTTTTAAAATGGCAAAAGCAGCTATAACCGGGGAGCCATATACTGGCAACAAAGATTCCCACGGAAAGATGAATTTATAAGATAAAGTTATTCCATGAAGACTTTGTGGGGTTCAGAGCGTAAGCATAATTAATTATAATTTATGGCATTAACTGACGAGAAGGGTAAAAGCAAACTTCCCTTATTTATTTCTATTGCTATTGTATTAGCGGTTGTATCAACTTATTTTTTTGTACCGGATGTCAGAAATGAAATACAAAATGCATGGGATGTATTGACTAGTCAGGATGAGCAAAGAACCAAAGAATGGGTTAGCCAATTTAGTTTTTGGGGACCACTAATTATTGTTTTTGCCATGGTTGCTCAAATGTTTTTGTTGGTAATTCCTTCACCTATTTTGATGGTAGCCACTGTGTTGGCTTATGGACCTTATTGGGGCTCCTTAATTATTTTGGCAGCCATATTTTGTGCTTCTACCGTGGGTTATGCTATAGGAGCTTATTTAGGTACGGCGGTGGTTAAAAAAATAATGGGCAAAAAATCTGAGCAGAAGATAGAAGGTTTTATTGATAGATATGGTTTTATGGCTGTGGTTGTAACCAGAATCTCTCCTTTTTTATCAAACGATGCCATTAGCTTTGTAGGAGGTATTTTAAGGATGGGATATTGGCGGTTTATTGGTGCCACGCTGTTGGGAATTTCACCATTAACAATTTTGATTGCTTACTTAGGCGAAACTAATGAACGATTGAAAACTGGTTTAATCTGGGGCTCTATCATCAGTATAATATTATTTATTGCTTATGTGTGGTGGGATAAAAAGAAAAATCAATCATATGAATGAGATTTTAGAAAATAATTAAAGATGAACACTTACGCCTTTTGTAATTCAAAAATTGTAATTTCTGGCCTTACATTAAATCGCAGTTGAATTGTATGGCCTAGACCCTTATTGATATATAAAGTCCTGCCGTCATTTAAATTAACTTCTCCGGCAATATAATTTTTATTTTCTACTGGTAGTATCAGTGGATCCAAAAACGGAGGTTTTACTTGCCCACCATGTGTATGTCCTGATAAAATCCATCCTTCATAACCATTCCAGATATCTAAATCACTCACATCCGGATTATGGCATAATACAATGTTGGCTTTTGAGGAGTCGTAATTAATCATTACTTTTTCAGGATGAAAATTTTTGCCCCAATAGTCATCAAAACCTATAAAATTTAATCCTTTAATTTGTGTTTGCTCATTTCTTAATAGTTGAATTTTATATCTTTTAAGAATTGCGAATATTTTTTCGGCTATTATATTTTCACTCCAGGTTCTGCCATAATCGTGATTTCCTAAAATTCCTACTGTGCCCAGTTTTCCGTGAACAGAATGATTCATTACCTCCTGAAGTTGTTCCAATTGCTCAGGAGATTCATAGGTTAGGTAGTCACCCGAATAGACCACATAATCTGGTTTATATTTACGGGCTTCATCGAAGGAGTCAATTAAACACTGAGTATTGTTAATGCTGCTGACATGGATATCGCTAATTTGCATTACAGTTTTGTCTATTAATCCAGAAGGAAGATTTTTGACATCCATTTTTTTATGCACAAATTCTAGCCAAAAGGGTTCAATTTGCCATGCATAAACTCCTGTAAATGCTCCCAAAGTGGTTAAACCAATAAGACCTTTAATGAATTTTCTTCTTTCCATTTGAGCAGATGTCCAGTTAAAAATAAGTTTTACAATAAAATATTAAAGCGGATGCTATTATAAATCCAAAGATATTCCTGTTTTAAACGAATAGATAAGCTTAGTAATATCTATTATCGGTTTATCTTCATAGCTCATATCAAAACTGTTTTTCCATGACAGCCTGTTGGTTAATTTTGAGTTTAGGATAATAGAGGTACTTAGTCTATTTCTAAAAGCCTTAATCTTTTTATCATACCCTGTCTGATAATACGACACCATATTAAAATCAATAATTTCATTCAAGCTATGCCTGATGGAAAGATAATTACTACTTTTGAAGAAATTGGCTTCAATTTGTTGGTCAGAATTTCTTACCTGCCATTTCTCATATTCATACATTGCGCCGGTACTTAATATAAAGGTTGTTTTTTCATTTTTAAATAACTTAAACCTTATTGCTCCACCTGCTAACCACCTTGGATCTAACCCTCTGAAACCATCATAAGAATATTGAATAAATGTTTCATAGCTAACATTTCTCTCCCTCAGAAAATTTATCCTACCATGTAAAAAACCAAAATTAACAACATTGGCATTATTAAGCTCCACATAATCAAATCTTCCCATTAAAGTATAGGCGTGCTTATTTGGATAGTAAATAGAATTGAAGTCCAGGTTATATCCCAAAAAATTTGCAGGATTATCAGGGTCTGCACTTCTGTTATAAGCATTTAGCTCTGCAGTTAACTTAACCAGAAAATTTTTGGCTGTATCTTTTTCTAGTCTCAGCCTTTCAATATTCAGTATTTGAGCCTCAGATAGAAAGGGGAGGGTAACAAAAAATATAAGAAGAAAAATTGTTTTTGGACTAGTGATAGCTTGCTTAATAGTGAATAACTTTAACTTATTTTTAATAACAGAATTAAATTTCATTATTGAATTTTTAGAATAGAATCTTTGAAGAAGTTTTAATCTAAACAGTAAAAAAATCATTTAAATTAAATAAATCTGATTCCGGATAAGATGATTGAAAAACATACTTTTCTAACTACGATTGAGCCGTAACCATGTTTCAAAAATTAAATATGCAGATAAATTCAACGAGTCTTAATAATAAATATAATAATTTGTGCTTGGTATTATATAAGGAATTAATAAAATCTGCCAGACCTGAATGCGCCGGACAATGCAACAGGAATTTCTGATTCTGCTCTGATCACGCTTGCTTTAGCAGCTTGTACACGTGCGGACATTTCCTGCTCTGTAGCAACAGCCATTGCGCGTCTTTCTTCTGCTTTGGCTTTTGCAATACTTAAATCTGCCGATGCCTGATCAATTTGTAAAGCAGCACCAATATTGGTACCTATGTCAATGTCAGCTATGTCTATAGAGAGAATTTCAAAAGCAGTACCAGCATCTAAACCATCGGCTAATACTTTTTTGGAGATATTTTCAGGATTTTCCAGTACTTCGTAATAAGTTTTTGCTGTACCTATACAAGAAATAATACCTTGGCCAACTCTGGCTTTTATAGTTTCTTCTCCGGCACCACCCACTAATCTTTGTAAGTTTGTACGAACAGTTACACGGGCAACTGCCAGAAGCTGAATGCCATCTAATGAAACACCTGTAATAGAAGGGACAATAATCATATAAGGAGTGACAGATACCTGAACGGCCTGCAAGACATCTCTGCCTGCTAAATCAATTGCAGTTGCCTGTTTAAATGTCAGTTTTAAATTGGCTTTATCTGCCACAATTAAAGCCTTGATAACATTAGGTAAATTGCCATTGGCTAAATAATGAGTTTCCATCTCACTGGTAGTCACATCTGTAAGCCCTGCTTTGGTGGCTATAATCATTGAATTGGTAATTAGTCCGGGAGGTACTTTACGGAAGCGCATAAATACTAGCTCCAATAAACTGATTCTAACACCGGAAAAAGCCGCGGTAATCCATAAATTTACTGGGAAAATGAGGAAGAAAATCCACAGACCAATAACAATGGCTGCGATTAAAATGATGGTGGTTATAGCCATTTCTTAGTGAGCGTTTTTTTCAACCCTAATGTAGTAAAGTTTTTGGTTTAATTGGTTAAATTATATTATTTAATAAGCTGAATGATTTCTTCAAAGACTATATAATATTCATTTGGTGTAAGGGGGGATATAACTCCTTACTGGTGTAGGTCAGGTTAATGAGGTTATCAGAGGTGTTAACAGTTAAAATTTATAATATAATGCCAATTCCCCTGTAACATTCAGTTGCTGGAAATTATCGTAAAAAGCATATCCAGCCATTAGGTTGAGCCCTATTCTCTTTGCAAAAATTATTTCGACTCCAAAGCCTACTCCATTATTGAAGTAACCTTCTGTTTGTCTGGTTTCTCCTTGGTTATAAGGTGGGTTGGGGTCATATATGTAAACCATCTCAGAATTATAATAGTAATGGTTAGCCTGGTAAAGAAAAAGATTTGAAGATTTACTTTCTATTAATAAATATATAAAAGTAACACCGAAACTGTATCTTTCTGTCTCTTTGTCTTTGTAAGGGGCAAAATTAACCTGACCACCAAATTTTTCGGGTACATACCTAAATGACAAACCATAGCCTGTAGCAAATCCTGCACCTGCACCAATACTAAATTTGTACTTTTCTTGTAAAGGAATTGAATCTGATTCTTGGGCATTTGCTTTCAAGCATATAAATAGACTTAGAATAAAAGGAAGGATTGATATGGATTTGCGCATTCTATTAATTATTTGGTTCAATTAAAATATAAAGCAATCCTAGTAAATTATCATGAGAAAGATGAAAACCTAAATTTAACCGCAGACCAAAACTGCGGTTAATTTAGAGTATCTTACAGTCAATAGTTTTGATAAAATTTTATTTCAATTATCAGTTATTTTTTTCCTCGGGAGGTCATGACCAATCCTATAACTAAAAGAATACCACTTATAATTAAAGGAGTCCAATTGGCGGAACTAACGGCAACATCCATTCCTAAAAAGTTGAAGCTTTCTGAGTCCTGCATTGCCTGAATGCCAAAAACTATTGTTCCTATAAGTCCTATTACGAGTAAAATAATACCTGCTGTTTTCATATTTAATAATTAAGTTTATAAAATTAATTTAACGTTGTTAAACGATACTTATGAATTAAGGTTTAATTTACTGGATTGCATATTAATTATAACGTTTAATATCGCCCAAAAAATTATGGGTTCATTTCCTTTTGAAGGACATAAAAAACCTCCAAAATATTTAAAGATAATTTCAGAGGTCTTTTATAAGTCAACCTTGTGTTATAGTAAAATTATTAATAGGATAATTACTACAATAAGTGCTCCAGCTGAGATATAAATACCTCCTCCACTTGCTTTTAATTCCCTTTTAATTGTTCTTACTTCTTTTCTTAGTTCTTTTTTCTCAGTAGAATTTAAATCAGATTTATCCATCTCTTTAATTTCCTCCAGCCTTTCTACCATCTGCTTTATTTCGACTGACTCTATTTTCTTTTCCTCCTTGGCTTTAATATTATCAGTTAT
>JBEPWY010000050.1:0-14765 GCA_041642185.1 Marivirga sp. | reverse complement strand
GGTTTACCGAAGGGAAAATAATAGCCATTACAGGCACCAATGGTAAAACTACGGCTACATTATTGACATACCATTTACTAAAAGAAAGTGGGATTTCAGTTGGTCTTGGTGGAAATGTGGGTAAAAGTATGGCTGCTCAATTAGTTAATACCGATTACGATTGGTGGGTGCTCGAAGTAAGCAGCTTCCAAATTGATGGTTTCATTCATTTTAAACCTCACATTGCAGTGTTGCTTAATGTTACTCCAGATCATCTGGATCGCTACGATAAAAAAATACAAAATTATATAGATTCTAAATTTGCTTTATTTCACAACCAGGATAAAGAGGATTATGCCATTTTTTATAACGACCATGGGTTAATAGATGAAGAATTACAAAAGAGAAGTCTAAACTCAAAACAATATAAACTTAGTTTTGATGATGTGCCTGTTTTAGGAGCTTATGCTAACAAAGACGGAATTATCATCAAGCATGATAACAACAGTACAGCTTATACCTCAGATTTATTAACTATTAAAGGGAAACATAATCAGATTAACGCTATGGCTTCAATACTTTCTTCAAAGATTACCGGATTAAAATCAGATAAAGTTTCTGAACATCTTCCCAAATTTAAAAATGTAGCTCATCGCTTGGAGCCAGTCGGTAATATACATGGAATTGAATTTATTAATGATTCCAAAGCTACTAATGTGGACGCAGTTTATTATGCCCTTGATGCTTTTACTCGCCCTATCATTTGGATTGTAGGAGGGGTAGATAAGGGGAATGATTATGAACAATTAGAATCAGTTAATCATAATGTAAAAGCCATTATCTGTTTAGGTAAAGACAATGAAAAAATTAAAGCTTTTTACAAAGATAAATTTCCCATTATAGAGGAAACCCAATCAATGCAGGAAGCAGTAGAGATGGGTTATAAGTTGTCAAAAGACAGGGAAATTGTTTTGCTTTCCCCGGCATGTGCAAGTTTCGACTTGTTTAAAAATTATGAAGACCGAGGTAATCAGTTTAAGCTGGCAGTTCAATTATTACAGCGTGAAGTGGAATTAAAGAAATTATCACATTAATGATTAATATACAAACCATAAAAAGCTTTGCAGATAAGCACCTGAAGGGAGATCCTGTTATTTGGACGGTTGTCTTCGCGTTGGGTATGTTTAGTATTTTAGTGGTATATAGTGCTACAGGTACTATTTCTTATTTCAGATTTGACGGAAATACAGAGTATTATCTTGCAAAACATAGTTTTTTGGTGTTTTTAAGCTTCTTTGCCATGTGGTTGGCACATAAAGTGGATTATAGGTATTATTCCAAGCTGTCTCGTTTTGCCTTATGGCTTTCCGTTCCATTGTTGATTTTTGCTTGGCAATTTGGGGTGAATTTAAATGATGCTTCTCGTTGGATTACCATACCTTTTTTAAACCAGTCTTTTCAGCCATCGGATTTAGCTAAACTAGCTCTGATCATCAATTTGGCGGGTATGCTTTCCAAAAAACAACAAAATATTACCGATTTTAAAAAGGCCCTAATACCGATGTTATTATGGTGCGGATTGATATGCGGCTTAATTGCCATGACAAATTTATCTACAGCCTTGTTGTTATTTCTTACTTGTATGCTTTTGCTTTTCATTGGTCGAATTCCAGTGAAATATTTAGCCATGCTTTTTGTAGTGGGTATAATGGCGGTAAGTATTGCGATGGTAGTTGGCCAAAGAGGGCAAACAGCAATCAACAGGGTGGAGAGTTTTATTAAAAAGGAGCAAATTCCTTTTCAGGCCCAGCAATCATATATAGCAGTTGCCACGGGTGGCATTACCGGCAAAGGCCCCGGCAACAGTAGTCAGCGTAACTTTCTTCCAGAAGCATTTTCAGATTTTATTTTCGCCATTGTAGTGGAAGAGTACGGCATGATAGGAGCTACTATAGTGATATTGCTATACCTCACCTTATTGTATAGGGGCATGAAAGCTGCCGCCGCCAGCGGTAAAGCCTATGGCGGATTGCTCTCCGCAGGGCTGAGTTTTGCCATAGTGTTGCAAGCTATGGTAAATATGGGTGTAGCAGTTGGTTTAGGACCTATAACGGGTTTGCCGCTTCCTTTATTAAGTATGGGTGGTACTTCCTTGCTTTTTACCGGCTTGGCTATGGGAATAATCCTCAGTGTGAGCCGTGGCGAAATAGATGAAACACAAGAAACCTCAAGAAATAATTTTCGGAATTTACCTAAAAAGGATGCAGTATAAGTGAGCGGTAATCAAAAACCATATCGATTTATAATTAGTGGTGGAGGCACCGGAGGTCATATATTTCCTGCTTTAGCTATTGCAGACAGGATTAAATTGGAGGCGCCAGATTCTGAAATATTATTTGTAGGCGCTGAAGGTAAAATGGAAATGCAAAAAGTGCCTGAAGCAGGATATAAGATATTAGGTCTTCCGATTGCGGGTATTCAAAGAAGCCTGACTATTAAGAATTTAACGTTCCCTTTTAAATTATTGAATAGCTTGCGTCAGGCGAAAACTATCGTTAAAAATTTTAAACCCGATGCTGTAATTGGTGTGGGTGGTTATGCCAGTGGCCCTACTTTAAGAGCTGCGTCCAATGCAGGCATCCCTTGCTTTATACAAGAGCAAAATTCTTATGCAGGTTTAACCAATAAATGGTTGAAGAATAAAGTACAAAAAATTTGTGTGGCCTATGAAGGTATGGAAAAGTATTTTCCTGCTGATAAACTTCAGATAACCGGAAATCCTGTTAGAACAGGTTTAATGAACCTGCCTCAGAAAGAAGCAGCCTTAAAGCATTATAATCTATCTGCAGATAAACCGGTGATATTGGTTTTAGGTGGTAGTTTGGGTGCAAGAGTAATCAACGAGAGTGTAATGAAACATTTGCCTTTATTACAGAAAAGTAATGTACAAATGCTCTGGCAAACAGGTAAGCTGTATCATAAGGAAATGTTGGTAAGAGCTGATTTGCCCGCTGATTCACCCATAAAAATATTGGAGTTTATAAAAGAAATGGAAATGGCTTATGCAGCGGCCGATATCATTGTGTCCAGAGCAGGAGCTTTGTCCGTTTCTGAGTTGGCCATTATAGGCAAACCGGTAATTTTTGTGCCTTCATCAGGAGTGGCTGAAGACCATCAGACTAAGAATGCCAATTCATTGGTGAAAAAAGATGCTGCCATGCTGGTTACAGATCACGAGTCTGTAGATGTTTTAATTCCCAGGGCATTGGAATTATTGCAAGATGAAGAATTAAAAATAGAGCTTTCAGAAAATATCAAAAAACTGGCTAAGCCAAATGCAACGGAAGACATAGTGAAAATTATATTTTCAATGCTTAAATGAATATAAAAAATATACATAGCGCCTATTTTATCGGGATCGGAGGGATTGGTATGAGTGCCTTGGCACGCTGGTTCCTGCATAATGGAGTGCATGTTGCCGGATATGATAGAACGCCTACTCATTTAACAGACAGGCTCAATCAGGAAGGTATTGCTGTAGAGTATAATGATGATGTTGCTTTAATTCCTGAAGCATTTAAAACCAAAGATGAAGGAGTGCTGATTGTTTATACACCTGCTGTGCCTATTCATCACAAAGGATTGAATTACTTTAGAAATAATGGCTGTCAGCTATACAAACGTTCTGAAGTATTAGGCTTTATAACAAAAGGGCTTTACACAGTTGCTGTGGCAGGTACGCATGGAAAAACAACTACCAGCTCAATGGTAGCTCATATCTTAAAATCTGCAGCTAAAAATATAGCGGCCTTTTTAGGAGGTATTTCGACCAATTATAATACTAATATGCTGGTAAACGATTCTGATTTTGAAAAAGCCATTATTGTGGTGGAAGCAGATGAGTTTGACCGGTCTTTTCTTACCCTACATCCTAATTTAGCGGTTATTACTTCTACCGATGCCGATCACTTGGATATATATGGAGAGCTGGCTGAATTGAAAAGGTCATTTTCTTTATTTTTGGATAAAGTAAACCCTAATGGCAAAATTTTTATAAAAGAAGGTTTATGGGAAGATTTGAATACTTCTGAGGTTAAGGCGGGACATATTAATTATGGCCTGAGCACTGGCGAATTGCGTGCTGAAAACATCCGGATAAAGGAAGGGAAGTTTATATTTGATATTAATTCTCCTGATATGTTTATTAATTCTCTGGAATTATCCGTGCCCGGCTTTCATAATGTGGAAAATGCTACTGCCGCTATCGGTATTGCAATAGAGCTTGGGCTGACAAATGAGGAAATTAAAACGGCCATTTCTTCCTATAAAGGAGTTAAACGTAGATTTGAATATGTATACCAATCAGAAGATTTGGTTTATATAGATGATTATGCACATCATCCGGGTGAAATTAAAGCCATGTTGGAATCAGTAAAAGCATTATATCCCGGTAAAAAAATTAGCGTGCTGTTTCAGCCGCATTTATATTCCCGCACACGTGATTTTGCCGAAGGATTCTCTGAAAGTTTAAGTATAGCAGATGAGGTGATGTTATTGGATATCTATCCTGCAAGGGAGGAGCCAATTGAAGGAGTGAATAGCGAAATGTTATTGGAAGCTATTCATTCGGAACAAAAATATTTATTGTCTAATGATAAAGTTTTAGAGCATTTAAAATCTGCCAACTTAGAAGTTTTGGTCACTTTAGGAGCAGGCAATATTGATCAATTTGTACAACCTATTAAAATAGTTCTTGAGCAGCAATATGCAGCGTAATAGAAAAGTATATATCGCCTTGAAGGTAATTTTCACTCTATTGGTGTTTTTTGTGTCTATTGGTTTTGTAGGCAAAAAGCAGGAAGATAAGCTATGCAGGAAAATTGTTATCAGAATTGAAAACCAGCAAGGTAATTTCTTTCTTAATGAAGGGGACCTGATGGATGCTGTAACAAAAAACGGGCAGGAAATGGTGGTTAATTTACCTTTTGAAAACACTAAATTAAAAAGAATTGAAGAACGAATTGAACAACTAAAATTTGTGCAATCTGCTGAGGTGTATAGAGATCTGTCGGGATATATGATGATAGATGCCAGGCAGGTGAAACCTATTGCTAGAGTTTTTAATCCTGGAGGAAAAGATTATTACCTTACCGACCGTGGTGAAATTATTCCCGTTTCAGAAAGGTTTACAGCCCGTGTTATGGTGCTTTCAGGTTCGTTTTTTAAACCTTATTTAAATAAAAATATAGTGCAAGATCAGGCAGGAAAAGATTTGTTTAATTTTATTAAATTTATTGAACAAGATAAATTTTGGAGCGCACAATTTGCACAGCTTGAAGTAGACAAACGTGGTATGATTAAAATCTACCCGCAAGTCACCAAGCAGTTGATCGAATTCGGGAATACTTTCGAATATTCAAATAAACTATCAAAGTTGAAGATTTTTTACGATAAGATTTTGCCCGACAGAGGGTGGAATCGATATGATCGTGTAAATTTGCAATTTAAAGACCAAATCATTTGTGAATAGAAAAACCTTAGGCAATACATGAACATGCAAAATGATAAAATAGTAGTCGGACTTGACATTGGAACCACCAAAATCTGCGTGATTGTTGGTCGTAAGAATGAGTATGGCAAGCTTGATGTTTTAGGAATGGGTAAATCCGTTTCTGATGGCGTAGTCAAGGGAAAGGTCATTAATATTGAAAAAACAATTTTGGCTATTAAAAAAGCTGTTCAGGAAGCAGAAGATGTTTCCGGAATTGATATAAAAGTGGTGAACGTAGGTATTGCAGGTCACCATATCCGCAGTTCTATTCACAGAGGCAGTATTACCCGTGATGACGGAGACGATGAAATCACAGTGGAAGATGTGGACAGACTGGCCAATGATATAGGAAGAATGGTGATGCCGGCAGGTACCCAGATTATCCATAAAATGCCACAGGTATACACAGTTGATTATGATGACGGCATCAAAGATCCTGTTGGAATGACAGGTGTCCGTTTGGAAGCGGATTTTCATGTAATCACTGCTGATGTTAATTCTATTAATAATATTGAGAAATGTGTTAAAAGAGCAGGTCTTGATATTGAAAATATGATACTGGAGCCACTAGCTTCCAGTTTATCGGTTTTAAGTGAGGATGAAAAAGAAGCAGGTGTATGCCTGGTAGATATAGGAGGCGGTACTACTGATATTGCTATATTCCATGAAAATATTATTCGTCATACTGGGGTAATTCCTTTTGGTGGTAATATCATCACCTCTGATATAAAAGAAGGTTGTATGGTAATGCAACAGCAGGCTGAATTGCTTAAAACCAAATTTGGTCGTGCAATTTCTACCGAAGCAAACGAAAATGAAATTGTTTCAATACCTGGTTTACGTAATAGAGCTCCTAAAGAGATCTCTGTTAAGAATCTTGCACATATAGTGGAAGCCAGAATGGAAGAAATTATTGATTTGGTTCATGCTGAAATCATTGCTTCAGGTTATGAAGGAAAGCTGGCCGGAGGAATAGTAATTACTGGAGGCGGATCTCAGCTTCATAGTGTAAGACAGTTAGTAGAATATTTAACCGGAATGGATGCGCGTATCGGATATCCGAACGAGCATTTAGGTAAGAGTAAAATAGAACAGGTTAAAAGCCCAATGTTTGCCACTTCGGTGGGATTAGTATTGGTAGGATATCGTTCATTGGATGAAAGGGAAAACAGGTACCTTCAGGCCAAGGCGAAGAACCAGAATGTGTTTGTTAATCAAAAGCAGAAAGCTGGTAAAAAGGGAGGAGACTTCTTTAGTAAAATTATCAATAAAACGAAGAGTTTGTTGATAGACGATTTTGATGAAAATGACGATTTTTAATACCGACATATTATGACAGAAGGAGCATATAAGTTCGAAATACCAAAACACCACAAATCTATTATTAAAGTAATAGGTGTTGGTGGAGGAGGCAGCAATGCAGTCAATCACATGTTTAACCAAGGCATCAAGGATGTAGAATTTATTATCTGCAATACTGATGCTCAGGCGCTTAAAACTAGCCCTGTCCCTAATAAACTGCAAATTGGTATGAATCTTACCAGTGGTTTAGGAGCCGGAGCCAACCCTGCAAAGGGGAAGGAAGCTGCCATG
This sequence comes from Marivirga sp., assembly GCA_041642185.1. GTDB lineage: Bacteria > Bacteroidota > Bacteroidia > Cytophagales > Cyclobacteriaceae > Marivirga. The sequence goes on along the minus strand of JBEPWY010000050.1, from coordinate 7,642 downwards.
GAGAGTAAAGAAGATATTCGTGAACTATTGGGTACGGATACCAAAATGCTTTTCGTAACAGCCGGAATGGGTGGAGGTACTGGTACAGGTGCAGCTCCCGTTATTGCAAGAATAGCAAGGGAAATGGATATTCTTACTGTAGGAATTGTTACTTCTCCTTTCGGCTTTGAAGGAAAGAAGAAAGCAAAGCAGGCAGAAGAAGGTATCCGTGATCTCAAAGAAAACTGTGATACGGTACTGGTAATTCTCAATGATAAGTTGCGAGAAATTTACGGTAACCTCACTATTGGGAATGCCTTTGCCAAAGCGGATAATGTGTTGACAACTGGCGCAAAGGGTATTGCAGAGATTATCACTGTTCCGGGTTATGTAAACGTCGATTTTGAAGATGTTAAAACGGTGATGAAAAATGCCGGGGCAGCTGTAATGGGATCTGCCAGAACTGAAGGCGACGGAAGGGCAATTCGTGCGGCAGAAGAAGCACTTTCTTCCCCACTGTTGAATAATACAGACATATTGGGAGCTCAAAAAATATTGCTTTCCATAATATCAGGTGAGCAGGCAGAACTTCAAATGGATGAGCTGACAGAAATTACTGATTATATTCAGGAGCAAGCAGGTGAAGACGCTGAAGTTATATTTGGTCATGGTGTAGATGAGTCTTTAGGGCACGCACTTTCCGTAACAGTTATTGCTACTGGGTTTGATAACAGTAATTATAAAAGAGATGTCATTCCTGAAAGAGATTCAAAAAGGGTTTATGACTTAGATGCTCCTAAGCAGTTTAGCCTTTTTAATGAAGAAGAGGAAGCTCGCCATCAGAGGAGTCAGCAAAGGAATGATAACCGATCCAGACCTGAAGAAAGAGAAGAAAGAAGAGAGCCGGCTCCTGAAAAGAAGCAACGACCTGAAGAGGGACGTGGTTATTCATTTGGTTTTCCTTCACAAGAGCCTTTAGATAACGATAAAGAAGAGCGTTTCGAATATGATTATCAGAATGAAGAATCGGAAGAAGATGAATTCACCAAACATATATCTGAAGAGTATGAAATAGTTGATAAGAGACCTGATCCGGATTCCCAGGCAAAGGCTGAAGAGGAAAGACAGGAGTTTTTAAGACAACGTTCCAAAGAAAGAATTGCTAAATTAAAGCAGTTGAATGGCGGGCATACCAATACACCTGAATCTTATAAGCAAATGGAGGTTCCGGCTTATAAGAGAAAGCAAGTCAAATTAAGGGAAGTGCCACATTCTTCTGAAAAGAACATTTCGAAATTCAATTTAAATGATGATAATCAGATCTTAGGTAATAATAAATTTCTACACGACAATGTAGATTAAGAGCTATAAAATTATTTAATTAAAAGAGCAAGCTGGAAACGGCTTGCTTTTTTTGCTTTAAGATCCAATTGAAAAAATACTTATTGCGATCTAATACAGAATAAATGCACTTATCTTAGTTCATGCTAAACTAGATCGATAAGCTTGTTTTGTGATCTCTGTCTTACTTTTTTTATATAAAAGAATCCCTAAGAAGTATTGTTTTAGTTTAAAGTTTTCTGCTTTTATTTCAAAATTATAAAACCTATTGTTCTGCTGATAATAAATACTTCATATATCAGAACCTGATCTTTATAAAGTGCGTGAGTTAAAATAAGAAGTCGAAAATATTTCGATAGCATTTTTAACCTAAAAAACGTATTATGAACCTTAAAACATTTTTTACTCTGATCCTTTGTAGTATAGTAGCTCTTCCCGGCTTTGCTCAAAACAATAATCAAATCACAAAATTCTCCGAATGGGATATGGATGAGGATGATAAAATAGAACGGTATGAATTTGTGTCCACCTTTACTCAGGAATATGCTGATGAATGGGGGATTACAGAAGAAGTAGTGGATTTGGATGAAGAAGCTTTTTATACCACCACTTATGCTATAGCTGATACTGATGATGATGAGACAATATCAGAAGATGAGTGGGATTTCGCCTATAGATATTACTTTGGTGATTATCTTATGGATGATTATGCCATGTATGATACAGATGGTGACAGTCAATTTGAATATGTAGAATATTATGATGCTTTGTATGACAGTGATTACTTTGATACCTGGGATGTTGACAGAGACGGAAAGCTTGATAAGCATGAATTAGCTTATGCAATATTCGATAACTGGGACCTTAACGATAATGGAGTGTTAGATAAGAGCGAGTTTAACAGCTTCTCTACCTTTTATCTTGATATTTAATTAAGATTTTAAATACAAATTAGAAAAGCAACTCATGCATGAGTTGCTTTTTTTTTTGAGCAAAAACAGTGTAATTGCTATAACAAAAAAAGGCATCAGGTATTACCTGATGCCTTAAACCTAATTGAACATGAAAACTAAGTTGTTTTAACAACCTTATTTATAACATAAAACTGCTCATTTGGTTTAAATATAAAATATAAAAATAATTTATGCCTTTAAATGCCAATACTCAAGCACCTGACTTCAAACTAGAGTCTACTTCAGGAGATGTTTTTAATTTAAACGAATTAAAAGGGGAGCCGCTGATTTTGTTCTTCTATCCCAAAAATTTTACTAAAGTGTGTACCCAGGAGGTTTGTGAATTTCGAGATGCATTCGCTACATTCAGGGATCTGGACTTTAGAGTTGTTGGAATAAGCCAGGATAATATCAGTTCTCACGAAAAGTTCAAAAAAGAAAATCGACTCCCATTTGAATTATTAAGCGATCCTAAAGGAAAGGTTGCTAAGTTATATAAAGCAGTTGTGCCTGTAATAAACATGAATAGAAGAGTGACCTATTTATTGGATGAAAGCCATATAGTCAAAACAGTGTATGAAAATATGTTTACTGCAGATAAGCATGTGAAAGAGATGGTAGCTCAATTGAAAAAATCTTAATATATTTGATTTTATTTACATTTAGGCTTTATTTGTAAATGATTGAATATCAATAACATGTAAAATATTTAAATGGAAAATTTATAATTTATTCGTTTAATATAACATTATTATAATTAATACGTTGATGTCCTATGCTTAAGGTAAAATCTATATCAGCTGTTGTTTTTTCTGTACTATTATTTAGTACAGGTTTAGGTACTGCTCTTTTTCAACATTATCAAGAGAATGAAATGCTATCTCCAAATAATGGAGTGGAGGTTATAGAAAAGGAATTAAAATATGAGAAAGCCCCTCTTAATACTGATAAAAAATTAGAGGTATTACAAAAGGAAAAGGCTGAGGCAGAATCCGACAAAGAACAAAAAACCAATAACAATTCTGTATTAAAAACCAGTTCAGGTTTTGTAACTGTATTCTTTGTTTTAGTTAATTATCTTTTCTCAGGTCCCTTGGAGACCCAATCCTTCCAAAATAATTAAATGCTGATTCTCCATAAATTCTAATTTCAGTTTCATTTGAATTTTCTACAATGAAACTATTATCTTTGCACTCAAATAAATAATCAATTTTTAATTTTTGAATCGATGAATAAATCAATTTTAATTCCTTTTTTAGCCATTTTTATATTTGCGGCATGCTCAGGTGAAAAAAATAATGAACAAGCGGAATCTTCTACAGAAACAACACAAAATCAGGAAACTATAGGAGAAAAAGCAACTGCTGGTACTGTAGTTAGTAAAGAACAGTTGGAATCAATGCTAACGGCTTATTTTGATATAAAAGATGCTTTAGTGGGTACTAATGTTGAAAAAGCTAAATCTGCCGCTGAAAAATTGCTTTCACATTTAAATGGGGATGGCAAAATGGATGATATAAAAGAGTCTGCTTCACAAATCAAGCAAGAGGAAGATGTAGAAAATATTAGAGCAGAATTTCATGAGTTAAGCAAGAATTTATATGAAGTTGTTAAAAATAATGCTTCTTTAAAAGACGAAACTGTTTATAAGCAATTTTGTCCTATGGCATTTAACAATACCGGAGGCTTTTGGTTAAGTAGCGATAAGGAAATAAAAAATCCCTACTTTGGCGACAAAATGTTGAAGTGTGGTAAAGTACAGGAAGAAATATAATTAATATAAAATAAATAGTAAAGGCGGAATAAGTCTTCCTCAAGACATTTGTATTTGTAATACAAATCAATGTGGTAACATTTTTTTTTATATTTACGTTTTTAAATTCAAAGAGTAATATATAACAATAGAGATAATGGCAAAAACTATAGAAATAACAGATAGCAATTTTGAGGAGATAATTAATTCAGATAAGCCTGTATTAGTTGATTTTTGGGCAGAATGGTGCGGTCCGTGTAAAATGATAGGACCTGTTGTAGAAGAATTAGCAGGTGATTATGATGGAAAAGCAGTAATTGGTAAAGTTAATGTGGATGAAAATCCTAATGTATCTGCAAAATTTGGCATCAGAAGTATCCCAACCTTATTGGTTTTTAAAGGTGGTGAGATTGTTGATAAACAAATTGGTGCAGTACCAAAGCAAGTTTTAGCTGATAAGTTAAATGCTCAAATAGCATAATATTATATGTCATCAACAAATAAAAAAACACAGTCTTTAACAGGCTGTGTTTTTTTGTTTTAAATCTCCTTACTCTTACCTATTTTTGCGCACGATGGAAGCTATAAAAGAAACCAATTTTCAATTACCAAATCAAAAATCATTTTATAAAGGAAAAGTAAGGGATGTTTATACTACTCCTGATAAAATAATCATGGTGGCCACCGATCGTTTGTCGGCTTTTGATGTAGTTTTACCCAAAGCAATTCCGTATAAAGGTCAGGTTTTGAACCAGATAGCTGCTAAATTTTTGAAAGTAACTCAGGATGTGGTGCCTAATTGGCTTTTAGAGACCCCTGACCCTAATGTTAGTATAGGTTTAAGTTGCGAACCTTTTCCTGTAGAAATGGTTATACGCGGCTATTTAGCGGGCCATGCGTGGCGTGAATATAAATCCGGCAAAAGGAATATCTGCGGGATACCCCTGCCTGAAGGACTTAAAGAAAATGATAAATTACCTCAGCCTATAATTACTCCTACTACTAAAGCGCATGAGGGACATGACGAAGATATATCCAGAGAAGAAATATTGGCACAGCAGTTAGTTTCAGAAGGAGATTATAAAATGTTGGAAAACTACACCTTTGAATTATTTAATAAAGGTACAGAGATAGCATTGGAAAAGGGACTTATTCTTGTGGATACTAAGTATGAATTCGGGAAAGTAAATGGCAAAATTTATTTAATTGATGAAATACATACCCCGGATTCTTCCCGCTATTTTTATGCCGATACATATAAAGAGAATCAGGAGAAAGGAATCAAACAAAAACAGCTATCAAAAGAGTTTGTAAGAGAATGGCTTATTGAAAATGGTTTTCAGGGCAAAGAGGGTCAAAATATCCCCGAAATGACGGATGAAAAAATATTGGAGATTTCAGATCGCTATATAGAGTTATATGAAAAAATGACAGGAGAAGCCTTTCACAAAAGAAATTATTCCAATGTGAATAAAATTATAGAACAAAATATTTTAAATTCCATTTAATAGCATGAAGTGAACATTCCGATATGCATGGGGGAGCAATCGAGGATTGCTTCCCTGCCTCAGGTTGGAATAAAAATTGTACCGAATTCTCCTGAGGAGATTCCTTTGAGGCATAGCCTACCCCGACAAATGGGGGTGAACATACAAAAACGAATAATATACATATGAAATAGTCATAAACGCAGCATACCAACCGAGCATGAATATTATAAGAAAATGTGACGGTTAAAGGTTTGCTGACAGCTGAACTATTCCATGTGACAACTTAAAATCAATTATATACACATGAAAGCAGATTAGCTTTCGTTAGTTTAAAGTAAATTAATAAAAATTAAATAGTTATATGAAATACTCAATAGATAAAGACGATAAATATTCATTATTAAAAATAAAAGAAGAAAAATTGGATTCCTCCGTGTCCACCTCTTTCAAATCAGATTTGATTACTATGCAGGCAGAAGGTATTTCTAACATTGTAGTGGATCTTTCTGATGTGAAATACATTGATTCCTCAGGATTAAGTGCTTTATTGGTTGGTAACAGGGTTTTTGGTGAAGCCGGGGGTGCATTTGTGTTGGCTGCTCCTTCAGAGCATACTGAGAAGTTGATAAAAATTTCTCAGCTGGATAAAGTTTTTGAAGTGCTACCAACTGTACATGAAGCAATTGAATCTGTTTTCATGCATGAATTGGAAAAAGGGTTGAATGAAGAAGGTGCAGACGAAATTTAATTGTGTCTTTTGAAGTTCACATATTAGGTTCCAATTCCGCAGCTCCTGCTCATGGCAGGCATCATACCTCTCAGTTTTTGCGCATACAGGATCAGCATTTTCTGGTGGATTGTGGGGAAGGAACACAAATGCAAATGAAGAAATATGGTTTAAGAAAAAATCGCTTAAACCATATTTTTATAAGTCATTTACATGGCGATCATTATTTAGGACTTATGGGCTTGCTTTCTACCATGCATTTGAACGGTAGAAAGCAAGACCTTTTTCTTTATGGTCCTGAAGGATTAGCTGAAATAATCACCATGCAGTTAAAGTATGCTAACACAAGGCTGAATTACCATATTCATTTTAAGGAACTTAGAAATCCTCAGTCAGAATTGATCATGGAGAATGATAAGTTAACTGTCCATACAATTCCGCTTCAGCACAGGATAACCTGCAACGGTTTTTTATTTCGTGAAAAACCCAAGCCAAGAAAACTCATTAAAGAAAAATTAGAGCAAAAAAATCTTTCCTTACAACATATCAATCATTTGAAAAAAGGGAAGGATATTTTTGATGAGAACGGGAATATTCTTTTTAGAAATATAGATTTTACACTTTCTCCTAAAAAAAGCAGGAGCTATGCTTACTGTTCGGATACTAAATACAATGAAGATTTATTGCCTCTTATTTCAGAAGTGGATTTATTATATCATGAAGGTACATTTTTACACGAAATGTTAAATAGGGCAGAGGAAACTTTTCATACTACAGTACTACAAGCAGCTACCATGGCTAAAAAGGCTAATGTTGGTCAGCTTATAGTTGGCCACTTCTCCAATAGGTATAAAGAATTATCTCCTTTATTGGAAGAGGCAAGATCAGTTTTCAAACATTCTGAATTGGCAGAAGAAGGAAGGCAGTTTGAAATTGCAGATTAATTAGTAAAATGAGCGGAAATACTCTCAAGCCGGCCTTTCAAGCAAAGAAAAGAAATTTATTTATTGTATTAAGTGGGATTTTTCTAACCAATGCGCTGTTAGCCGAAATCTTAGGAGTAAAAATATTCTCAGCAGAAAAAACATTGGGTTTTGCCCCTGCTCAAATACAAATGTTTGGAGATTATATTCTGGATTTTAATCTCACAGCTGGGGTTATAATTTGGCCGGTGGTATTTATCACTACTGATATTATCAATGAATATTTCGGTAAAAAAGGAGTAAGAAAAATAAGTTTCCTTACGGCATTCTTTATTTTGTATTCCTTTATCGTCATCTATGCTGTAACCAAATTAAGTCCTGCGGATTTTTGGCTGGAAGTTAATTCTGACAATTCAGGTACCAATGATTTCAACATCAATGAAGCTTACTCAACTATTTTCAGGCAGGGACTTGGT
>JBEPWY010000049.1:0-14781 GCA_041642185.1 Marivirga sp. | reverse complement strand
AAAACAGCCTGCAGCGGTTGATGCATGCCAATAAGCAGCTGCAGGAGTCCATGGATCAGGCAAACACCCTGGCACAAGAAGCCCAGAAAGCATCCCTGGCCAAAACCTATTTTCTGGCTTCCATGAGCCATGAAATCAGAACCCCTTTGAACAGCATTGTGGGATATACGGACATGATGCTGGACACCCCGTTGAATGAAGACCAAAAATCGTTTTTGCATGCTGCCCGACTGTCCTGTGACACCCTGCTGTCAGTGGTGAATGATATTCTGGATTTTTCAAAGGTGGAAGCAGGAAAGCTTCACATGCAAACCATTGAATTCGATCCGGAAATTTTGTGCTTTGAAGCCATCGACCAGGTGAGAACCCAGGTGGATGAAACCCGGGTGGAATTGTTCTGCCGGATTTCCGACCAGGTGCCCGGTCGGGTGGCCGGTGATCCTCACCGGTTTCGGCAGATATTGTTGAATCTTTTGGGCAACGCCGTCAAGTTCACTGAAAAAGGAGCCATTACTGTACAACTGGATGGGCGCCCGAATGATGATTTTGATTTCAATCCAAGAGCAAAACAGCTAAGTTCATTATACAAGCTGAGCCCAGGGAGGCATACCCTTACTGTTACTGCCAAGAATAATTGTGGCGAAGATGTAGCAACTGCTACTGTTGTGGTAGAAGAACCTGAAGCGCCTTGTGTTCCGCCAAAGGTAACACTTTCAGTTGTTGAGCAGGCATCAGCAAATTTTACTCATAGATTGACCGCTACTGTTAGCGAAGTAATTTCTAAGGCTAATATTACTGTAAAAGTGGATGGTAGACTAGATAATAATTTCCAATTTAATGCCAATACAAAGCAAATGACTGCTAATTATAAGTTTAGTACTGGAAGCCATACAATCGTAGTAACTGCTAAGAATGAATGTGGGCAAGATGTGAAAAAAACTACTGTCACTATTATTGACCAAGAAACAGCCTGTGGACCAAGAATTAACCCTGGTAATGCAGATTGGCAATTCTGTTTGGTTACGCCAAAAGGCACTTTTAATAGAGCCAATTTATCTGATAGCCAGTTTAACTATACAGGGAGTGCTTCCAGTCTTTATTTTAAAGCCATTGCGGGTGGTGGCAATGTGACTGTTAACGGAAGCCCTTACACCATCAGGCCAGGGCAGTATTACTTGTTTACTGGACAATTAAATGTAACAGTGAGTACCAAAAATTCAGGGTCCATGGGAAATTGGTCGGTATGTATTGAAACTAAGAAGGCTCCTATTTATGGAGTTGGACGAGAAAGACCTACCAGCCCATGCGAAGAAAAACGATAATGCTGAAAGAGGAACCAGATCCAATTCTAATAATCAATTTGAAAACTTTCAAATTGATTATTAACTTGAGTTCGTTTTTAATTTTATGTTAAGCTCATTAGAACGTTCCCGATTGGGGGGCAAGCTATTTCCATCATGATTATTCGGTATTATATTTTTCTCAAAAAAGAAAATTAGCTTGTGCCGCCGAAGCGGTATACGTAATCTCATTAATATTAGTACCCTATACAATATTTGCCATTACTCTTTCAACTCTTTTAAAATAATATAACCCGCTCAAAAACAGTAGGAATACAATTGAAAAATAGAAATAGGCGTACACACTTGGTGCATCACACCCAGAATACTCCATCTAAAGCCCTCTACTATTCCGGCCATTGGATTTACATAGTAGTGATATGTGCCCCACTCCAGTAAATTTTTGATAACATCTTTGGCTTGATAACCCACAGGAGTAATATATAATCCGAATTGGACTAAAAAGGGAACGATGTGCTGAAAATCCCTATTGTAGATCCGACTCTTACAGTATAGAACTCCGGGACTATAAAGATTGGCCCGATAATTTTAAATTGAGGGTAGAAGTAAGCCTCGATTCAGGAGCAATATTAACACAGGAAACAGGGGTTTTATATTTTGTTGATAAAAGTGGTTTTCATCTATAGCTTAATTTTGAATAGAGCAAAAAATTCTATGTAATTCCAATTATTTAGGTTTATTTGAATTTGGTTCATGAAATCAAGTTAATGCAACAAAAAACCTCTGGAATTTCCTTTAGATTAATAGCTTTAGTAGCCGGGCCTTTAGTATTTGTCTTAATTCAGTTGTTTGAGCCACAATTCTGGTTTTCAGAAATTGGTTGGGATGTTTTCTCTATAGCACTATGGATGGTGATTTGGTGGATTTTTGAAGCCATTCCCATTTTTGCCACAGCGCTTTTACCGATGATTTTATTTCCGACTACAGAAGTTTTTAAACTTTCTGAAGCTACTGCGCCCTATGCCAGCCCTATCATATTTCTTTTTATGGGAGGCTTTATGTTGGCATTGGCCATGGAAAAACACCAGTTGCACAGAAGAGTAGCTTTAAACCTGATTAGGCTTACCGGTACCCAAGCCAATGGCATCATCATGGGCTTTATGTTGGCTACTGCTGTGTTGAGTATGTGGATCAGTAATACTGCAACAGCCGTGATGATGTTGCCGATTGCTTTATCGGTAGTGAAATTATTAGAAAGCCATAATAATACCTTTTCCGGATTCTCCCGCTTTAAAACGGCGCTTTTTTTAAGTATCGCCTATGCTGCCAATGTAGGTGGTATGGCTACTATTATCGGCACACCTCCCAATGTGGTATTAGTAGGCTTAGTAAAAAGTATTTTAGATAGAGAAATTTCTTTTGCAGGATGGTTATTGATAGGCTTGCCTGTCGTTTCAGTTATGCTGGTACTGGTTTATTTTATGCTTACTAAGGTGCTTTTCAGACACGGAATTGGTAAAATTGATCAGGCGGAAGATTTCATCCTGGAAGAGTTGGAGAATTTAGGTGGCTGGACGAAAGAACAAAAATGGGTTGCCATCATTTTTGGTTTGACGGCCATTTGCTGGATTGCAAAAAGCCAGATCAACGCATTGATCGGTTTCAATTTATTGAATGATACAGTAACTGCCATGTCGGGTGGCTTGGCCACTTTTATTGTGCCGCTAAATAAGAAAGGTAAAATGCTAATGGACTGGACTTCAATGAAAGACCTGCCTTGGGGCATTCTTATATTATTTGGTGGAGGTATGGCATTGGCTAAAGCTATGGAGGAGGCCGGGTTTGTAGATCAGATAGGAACGGCCATCAGTCAGTATCAAAATATTCCTGCATGGTTGCTGTTATTGATTTTAATTGCGTTGGCTCTTTTTCTTACAGAACTGATGAGCAATGTAGCCCTTACCACCATTGCCATTCCTATGGTGATAAGTATTGCAGGTGGGTTGAATGTTGAGCCTCTTTTATTGGCTATACCTGTGGCCTTGGCAACTAGTTGTGCTTTTATGATGCCAATTAGTACACCACCTAATGCTATTGTCTTTTCCAGTGGTTACATCAACATTAAACAAATGGTACGGGCCGGTTTTATACTAAATTTGATTGCTATTTCGGTTTTGTTTTTGGCGGGTATGTACCTGGCTCCATTGGTTTTTTAAAAAGATAGCGTAGGTTTAAGCTTTTAATTAATCTTCTTCTCATGAACCTACAAAAGAAACATAAACTATTACTGTTAATCCCAGCCCTTTGGGTGAGTATGCTGGATATATTTGTGACAATTTTTCATCAATCTTCTGAATATTGGAAGGGCAATTTAAAAATGGCCAATGAAGCTAATCCTATCGGAGGCACTGCCATGGGGATGCATGTTTCAGGCATTTTTATTGTATGCGGTGTATGGTTAATTATTATTCCGGTATTAGGTTATTACCTGCCACAAAGGTGGTCGAAAATATTTCTTCTTTTCGTTCTAATAGCCCATTCCATAGGAGCATCCTCCTGGTTAACACATTATTATGGGTTTTGGTGGCTGGTAATTCTTTCTGCTTTTAATGCGATACTTTATATTTCCATAGATGAATTTGTAAATAAGAAAAAATTAGAAGTTGCTGGATAAAACGATTTATGGAATGAATAGTGTTTAAAAAGGGCATTTGAATAAGCTGCTAAGCAAAAATAACTATTATATTTGTTAGCAATCCCTTTAACATTTGCAATTGTTATTCTATCAAAACTCTGGCTTAATTGTATTGGAGTATAATAGATCATCAGTATGAAAACTAAAACAGTATTCACCATAAAGCTCAATAATTCCATAATTTTAAAATAAATGAAAATCATAATTATACAAGGAAGCTCAAGAAGTAAGGGGAATACCAGTAAAATTGTAGAAATTTTTAGAGATGGGCTGAAGTCTGATTTGATTGATTTGAATTTGTACGAGATAAATCATTATAACTATGAACATAAGAATAGTAAGGACGATTTTTTAAATCTGTTAATAAAAATTGTAGAGTATGATATAATACTATTTGCCACTCCGGTTTATTGGTACTCAATGAGTGGATTAATGAAAACCTTTTTTGATAGAATTACAGACTGCTTAAAGATAGAAAAGGAAATAGGTAGAAAATTAAGAGGTAAATATATGGGTGCAATTTCCTGTGGATCTGATAATGTAAAAACTGAGGGTTTCTTTGTGCCTTTTCGGAATAGTGCTGAATACTTGGGCATGAACTATATAGGGGACTTACATACCTGGATCAGAATTGATCAACCAGTAGAAGAGGTGCAAAAGTTAATTGCAGAATTTATTTTGAAATTGGAACAGGAATTGAATAGTGCTTTCAGGTAAATAAAATAATGAAAAGAAGTGATTTGTCTTTTCTGTTATTGTATGAATTTCTTATTGAAACTTTTGATCAAAATGTGTATGAAATAAAATTATATAAGAAAATGAAATTATCAATTCTACTATTAATATTCTTTTTATCTACTAATCTATTAGCACAAGAGTTCAATCAATCCCAAAATAAGCCAATAGTAAGTTTGTCAGGATTTGTAGATGCCTATTATGTGTATGATTTTAACCAACCGGATGTAGGGCCCAGACAAAATTTTCTTTTTAATTACAACCGGCATAATGAATTCAACATCAACTTAGGTCTCATTAAACTTAATGTTTTGCATGCAAAATACAGGGCTAATATTGCTTTGCATGCAGGAACTTATGCCAATGATAACTATGCGGCAGAACCTGGTCTATTAAAAAATATTTTTGAAGCCAATGTAGGAATTGCCCTGAATGGAAAAAATAATCTTTGGTTAGATGCAGGAGTCTTTCCTTCCAATCTAGGTTTTGAGAGCGCTATTTCCATTGAAAATATGACACTCACCCGATCATTAGTAGCAGAGAGCTCACCCTATTTTCTTTCTGGTGCAAAAATCACATATACTCTTAATGAGCAATGGGAATTAGTTGGTCTTATTAGCAATGGCTGGCAACGGATTCAGCGAGTAGAAGACAGTTCCTTACCCTCCTTTGGGACACAAATAAGTTTCAGACCGGATGAAAGCCTCACTTTGAACTGGAGTACTTTCATTGGAACTGATGATCCTGATAGTACAAGGAGGATGCGTTACTTTAATAATTTCTATGGTATTTTTCAATTGACAGAAAAAATAAATTTAATTGCTGGTTTTGACTATGGTATTCAACAGGAATCCAATAATTTAATTATATATGATAAATGGTTGGCGCCTGTAGTAATAGCGCAATATTCAATTAACAAAAATTGGAATACAGCTGTAAGGGCGGAATATTACCAGGATCAAGCTGAAGTAATTATATCCACAGCAACAGCAGATGGATTTAATACCACAGGCTTTTCCTGGAATATAGATTATATGCCAACACCAAATGTCGCCTGCAGATTGGAAACACGCTGGCTAAAGAGTAATGATAAAATTTATACTGTTGACAATAATTCGTTCACTGATAATAACTTGATCATTGCCGGTTCTATTGCAGTTCAGTTTTCAGAGATGTTCCGGAATTAAGTAATGATGTTTTATTTTAAAAAATCATTAACAAATGCATAAAATTATTATTGGTTTTATCTTGCTTTCAAATTTTGCATTTGGACAAAATGATAGTTTAGAGATTGTATTTGCAATTGAATCTGATACTTCTGATTATTCACACGTTAGTAAGTTATCGGATTTGATAAACGGAGAAGATTGGGGATTTAATTCAGGAGCAATTGGAACCCCAAGTGCATCATCGACACTTGAATCACAAGGGGATAATCATTATGAAATTGAAAATATCCATGATTTAGATTTAACAACTGCATGGGTAGCAGGAAAGTCTGATTATGGAATTGGTGAATCGTTTGCATTCGAGTTTAACTGGAAAGAGGATTATGAAGGGTTTGGAAAAGCGGGTAATTTCTACGGAGTAATTGAAATATTCAACGGTTATTGCAAGTCAGAGAAGATTTGGACTGAAAATTCAAGAATTAAGACATTGAAGATGTACTATAATAACAACCCAATATGTTTAATTGAATTAGTTGACACATGGCAATATCAGCGACTTGATTTGAAAAAATTTTTTAAAGAACCAGGATACTTTCCAAATGGTAAAATAGAGGCCAAGGTGGGAGATCAGCTAAAATTTGAAATCATTGACGTTTATAAAGGGACAAAGTATAAAGACACAGGATTGTCAGAATTTGTATTTGAAAGCCCTGGTAATTGATTGAAAATAACAAGAAACAATTGTGACTATGCATGGGCCTCCATGTAGAATCTTTTGGGTTCTTTTGAAAGATCTTTGAATCGCTTACTCCACCACACTAATCCGCACCTTCTTCTTTTTCAATTTGCTATTGTTTACCTCTTTAAGCAATTGTTTTACTTTTGAGGCTTTTACCGATACAAAAGCACAATCCTGCTTAAGTTCAATTACGCCTAAATCATCCTTTTTCAGGCTACCTTGCTTAAAAAACAAACCTGCTATATCACCTTTAGAGATTTTATCTTTTCTGCCACCGGAGACAAATAAAGTTTGCCATTCAGTTTCATTTGCTGTGCTTGCTGTCCCTATTTCATCTAATGAAATAGCCTCTGCCGTAATAAAAGAAGGTAGTTTTTCATCTGCCCCCTGCAAAACATAGGCGGTGCCCGACTGGTGCATTCTTGCCGTTCGCCCGTTTCGGTGGGTAAATTCCTCTGCTTTAACAGGAAGGTGGTAATGTATAATAAATTTTATTTCAGGCACATCAATTCCTCTTGCAGCTAAGTCAGTGGCCAGTAAAATATTGTAAGTGCCATTTCGGAACATGATCAAGGCACGTTCTCTATCTCTTTGCTCTAATCCACCATGGAAACTACCATGTTGCACGCCAAGTTCTGTCAGATAATCGCTTACTCTTTCAATGCTTTCTTTAAAATTGCAGAATATAATTCCGGGCTGAGCACCTAATTTCTGAAGCAGTTGACCTAAAGTCTCCAGCTTATCTTTCTTTGGCGACTGCACCACTTTTATGTCTAGTTCAGTGATACCTTCATTTAGATAATTGATATAAACCGGTTCTCGTAATCCAATAAAAGAAGGAAGCTCTTTCGGCTCAGTGGCAGAAGTCAATATCTTTTTGCTCACATTAGGTAAGTTCCAGATAATCTCCTTCATCTCGCCTTCAAAGCCTACTTCCAAAGATTTGTCGAACTCATCCAGCACAAGCGTTAGTATATCTGTAACAGGGAAAGTCTCACGCCTCAAGTGATCTGCAATACGTCCGGGCGTGCCAACTAAAATGGCCGGTCTATGTTTTAAATCTTCTTTATCTTTAGCGCCTGCCCTTCCTCCATAAATGGCATTAGCTTTATAGCCTGTGCCCATTTCACGGATTACCTGCTCAATTTGAATGGCCAATTCCCTGGAGGGCACTAAAATCAGAGCTTGTACTTCAGGATTTTTGGGGTCAAGCTGTTTAATAAGGGGCAATAAAAAAGCTATGGTTTTACCTGTTCCTGTGGGCGACAGTAAAATTGTTTCTTCAGCCTTGGCTATTACTTTTTGAGCTTCCTCCTGCATGGGGTTTAGCTGAGCGATACCCATTTTAGTTAATATTTCCTGCTGATTTTTTACTGACTGTATCATAATGCAAAGCTAGGCTAAATTTGGGGAATAGTTAATATAAATAATGGGCAATAGAATGTGCTGTTTTAATAATGCACTTTCAATTGAAGAATAGGTATTGCCTAATTTCCACAAAACGATTATAGGAATAGATAAGGCTTATTAATTTTTAGGATATTAATGCTTATTAGCCAATTGTCCACAAGCCGCATCAATATCTTTACCACGGCTTCTTCTTACATTTACTGTCACGTCTTTCTTTTCAAGATAGGCCGCAAAAGCATCCAGTTTATCAGCTCCGGTATTGATAAAATCAGCCTGATCAATAGGATTGTATTCAATAAGATTGACTTTGGCAGGAACATATTTAGTGAATTGCCATAGCTCATGGGCATCTTCCAAAGTATCATTGAAATCATCAAAAACACAATATTCAAAAGTTACTTTGTTCTTCGTTTTTTGATAATAATACTGCAAAGCATCTCTTAGCACAGGCAGATTATTACTGTCATTAATTGACATGATGGTACTGCGCTTCTCATCATTGGCAGCATGTAATGAAAGGGCTAAATTGAATTTAGCATCATCATCGGCCAATTTCTTAATCATTTTGGAAATACCTGCAGTAGAAACTGTAATCCTTTTTGGCGACATATGCAGTCCTTTTTCAGAGGTGATATGCTCAATGGATTCCATTACATTTTTATAATTCAAAAGAGGTTCGCCCATTCCCATATACACAATGTTTGTCAAAGGCATTTGGTAATGTTCTTCAGCCAGCTCTTTAATCATTACAACCTGGTCGTAAATTTCGGCTGCTTCTAAATTACGCATCCGCTTGAGATAACCGGTAGCACAAAATTTACAACTTAACGAGCAACCTACTTGTGATGAAACACAGGCCGTCATTCTATTTTCAGTCGGTATTAATACACCTTCCACTTCATTGCCGTCATGCAAACGAAAAGCCACTTTAATGGTGCGGTCTCCACTTACTTGTTTGGAAGCAATCGTAATTCTGTTAATGCAATAATTAGCCTCCAGCCACTCTCTCAAATCTTTAGATAGATTGGTCATGTCCTCAAAAGTGGCGGCAGATTTCACCCATAACCACTCATAAATTTGCTTGGCGCGAAAGGCTTTTTCTCCTTTTTGAGTCAATTCAGTGGCAATTTCTTCCACAGACATCTTTCTGATGTCTTTTTTGGAAAGATTAACCTCTATAATTTCTTTTGGTAAATGTTGTGCTTTATCCTGCGTCTGCATTTTGCAAATTTACATTATTAAGACCACATAAGCAGAGGAGAGAATAAATAGTTCAGTGAAAGGCTTAATAAAAGAAATGGGTACAATAAAAATGTCGTTAGGTATACAACCTAACGACATTAATTTTAATGATTTTCAGGCAAAAAGATTAATTTCTTTTCCTAATCCTTCCTTATCAATTATACTTATTTTTTTTCCATTAATTTCAATCAGTTTATCTTTTTTAAACTCTGAAAGTAATCTTATAACAGTTTCTGTGGCAGTACCCACCATTTGTGCTAAATCCTCGCGGGTTAAAGCAATGTCTATTTCAGTATGTTTTTCACCATCTATTCCATAGGTGTTATTCAGCATTAATAAAGTAGTGGCTAATCTCTGGCGTACATTTTTGCTAGCCATATCTGCCATTTTTTGCTCCATCACACCTAAATCATGACAAACAGCTTGCATTAATTTATTCTGAAAACTAACGTCTTTAACAACAAGTTCTGTAAAGCTGCTTTTTGGGATAAAACAAACTTTTGCTTCTTCCAGTATGGTAGCCGAAGAATTATAATTTTCACCAGATAAAAGAGCTCTATAACCTAAAAAATCCCCTGCCTGCGCCAAACGTACAATTTGCTCACGACCGGAGTCATCGGTTTTAAAAACCTTCACTTTGCCTTCACTTATGCAAAAAAGGCCCATTGGTAAGGTGCCTTCCAAAAACAATATTTGCCCTTTATTATGAGAAATGGTGCTTTTTCGTTCTGAAAGAGCACAAAGTGCTTCTTGTGGTAATTCATTAAACATTGATTTACGTCTGCTCAGGCATAAATCACATGGAATATTTTTTACCTTTTTTGACATAATATTTATAACTTATCTTTAATTAGAGAAAATATCGCTGTTCTGATTGTATAAATGTAATCATTATTTTCTAACATATGAAAGAGTGAAAACATTCAGCTTAATAAATGATATAATAATCTGAAAGACTTTAACTTGCCATAAATTTCTTAAGGAAGATAATTAAATTTTTGTAATGGTTACATTAAAGATATTTTATGAGTAAGAAGATAATATTAGGGATAGTTTTAGTTGCATTAGGGTCATTTGCTATTTATTGGAGCATAGATCACAGCCCATTTGCACCTTTAGATGAAAAAGTTAGCGATATATTTGATTCAAATGCCTATAGGATGAGTAAATTCTGGTATTACATAACCCTTGTTACGGGGATAATAGTTGCTTTGTATGGTTTAAGGAAAATTTTAAGATAATTGAGAAAGGAAAGGAAGACTTGCCTTAGTCTCTGATTTAATGAGAATAAATAACTTCATGCCTAAATACTTAAACATTTCCATAAGCTTTAATTACAGCCTGTTTTAAATAGGGGTTATCTAAATAAAAATTGATGGATTCTGCAATTTCTTCAGGCTTTACCCAGTCAGAAAAATCCATATCGGGCATGCTTTCTCGGTTAGGTTGCGTATCGATAATACTCGGAACAATAACAGAGCAATTGATGCCGTGGGATTTTGTATCGGAATTTATCACATCAGCCAAAGTGAAAATTAACTGTTTGGAGAGGCCATAAGCCAGTTTGCCTTTTATTTCATTTGTGTTTAACGCAGGTTTAGCTCCAATTAAGAAAATTTGACCACCTTTTTCCATATTGGCCATAAGTGGTTTAACCAGGTTGAAGGCGGTATCAAAATTAAGTTTGATTTGCTCATGAATATCATCTGCAGAAGTTTCTTCCAGCTTACCCATTGCAAAACCACCTGCAGTCAATACCGCACCGTTAATACTCTTCATTTCTGATTTCATGCGGTTTACCACCTCATTGGCTTTTTCTACATTAAGCAAGTCAACCGCTTCTTTTGGATGTGGTCTTTCATCTGAATTTAATGTTTCCTTACTTGAATATAATCCAAATACCTTTTTGCCGGAATCACTTAAAATATCCACTACTGCGGTACCTAAATTTCCGTTTGCTCCACTTACTAATATATTCATATTTAATGTTAAGATTTTTCAAAAGTAATGTTCTCAGGATTAGCTCCAAGCATAATTAATAATTCGGATATATCTTTTACCATTTGCTCTGGCCCGCATATGTAAAATTCCTGAGAAAAACCGGAAACATGTTCCTTCAGAAATTTCATATCTATTTTCCCGTATTCATAATCTTCAAGCTTTTCTTGTGTTAATGTAGACGTGAAATCATCGCCCAAGATATCCTCCCAATAGGATTCTAAGATTACATCTTTGGAGGTGTCATTAGAAAAGATGAGGGAATTATCTTTCAACTGATTTTTTCTTTCTAAATCTTTTAAAATAGATATAAAAGGGGTAATGCCTGCTCCTCCGGCAATAAAAGTTCCTTTACCTTTATAGTTTATCGTGCCCCAGGGGTCATCAATAATTAATTCATCACCTTCCATTAGCCCGTCAATTTGTTTGGTTACGCCATCATGGTCACGATATGATTTAATTGAAAACTTTAAATATTCATCCTCCGGCAAGGAAGTAAAAGAAAAAGGCCTCTTTTTTTCTTTCCAGCCTTCTTTATTTATTGCTACTTCAGTGGATTGTCCTGGTTTAAACTGATAATTGTCAGGTTTTTCAGTGGTAAGCTCAGTAACATTATGAGTTAATGATCTTACTTCTTTAATTGTTACGGTATGTGGCATAATTATTTTGTATTAGGCGATATGAATTTTATCTTGTCTTGTTGAAGTTCTTTACTTTAAATACGGAATAGAGAGAAAATGTTTTGTCAATCTAAAGTCAGATTTAATTCGTATCTTAATCGACAAGAGATGGAAAATAATATTTCAGAGATAAAAATTATTCTTATTGGCTGATAAATTTTGGGAAGATCTATAAGTACTTCTTAATCAAATTATGTCTTATAGTGTTATAGCAAAATAAATTGATAGCATAAAATAAGTAAATGGTAGATATTGGATACAAGCACCTATTAGATCAGTCTCCCGATATCATCTGTAGCTTTGATGAAGAAGGCCGATTTATTCATGTAAGTGAAGCTGTTCACAGAATTCTCGGTTATACTCCCCAACAAGTAATTGGTAAGCAGTTTAATGCTTTTATTGCCAAACATGACCTAAGAAAATCCTATGATGCTTTTGCTGATGCTAAGGATGGATTAAAGTTAACAAATCTTCAAAATTTTTATATTCATAAAAATGGTACAAAAGTTCTCCTTAGCTGGTCTGCTCAATGGAGTCCAGAGAAGAAAATTTTGTATTGTGTAGGAAGGGATGGTACAGAAAAACATTTATTACATGAGTTAGAGTTATTAGAAAGAAAAATATTTGAGGAATCTGTTTTTATAGATTTTAAGCTTGATGTTGTTCTCAAAAACTACATGAAGGGGTTACAGGAGATTTTTCCTGAAATGAAAGTGTCTATATTAAAAATCAAAAATGATAGAATGTGGAATTTATCTTCTCCTTCCTTACCTCCAGAATATGTAGAATCCATTCATGGTTTACCAATTGGGTATGCTGTTGGCTCCTGTGGAACTGCCGCATATACAAAAGAAAGGGTTATTGTAGCAGATATAAAAACGGATCCATTATGGGCAGATTATAAATATTTGGCTTTAGATCATGAATTGAAAAGTTGCTGGTCACAGCCTGTTTTTAACCATCATAAAAAGGTGGTCGCTACTTTTGGTATTTATTACAATAGTATTAGAAATCCCACTAAAAATGAACTGGAAGTTTTTGATCGCTCAGCTGCTCTTTTAAGTCTAATATTTGCAAAGTATCAAAAGGGCGAAGATTTAATTTCAAGCAATGAAAGATTTAACTATGTAAATAAAGCCACCAATGATGCATTGTATGACTGGGACCTTGAAAATGATATTTTTAAATGGGGCACCAGTTTTAAAAGAGTGTTTGGCCACTCAGTGGAAGAATCCCTTTTTCAACTAAAAGATTTTTCTGCATTAATGCATCCTGATGATAAGGAGAAAGCGCATGAGGCTTGGCAATCGTTCATTAAGGATAAACAGCAAAGCAAGTGGGAAAGAGAATTTCGGTTCAAAAAAGCGGATGGTAGGTATGCATATATTAAAGAAATAGGACATTTAATCCGAAACCAGGACGGCTCTCCAAAACGCATGATTGGGGTACTGAGAGATCAGTCGCAACAAAAAGCAGAGGAGCATCGCCTAAAACTAATGGAGAGTGTAATCACTAATTCCAAAGATGCAATACTTATTTCCGAAGTTAAAAATTCAATTAATTTAAAAACTGAAATTATTTATGCTAATGAGGCTTTCTGCCAAATAACCGGGTATTCAACTGCTGAAATTTACGGTAAAACACCAGAAATACTACAGGGGCCTGAAACGGATAAAGAGGAATTAAAGAAGCTAGCATTTGCAATGAAAAACAAGCAAGTCTGTGAAACAACAATCATAAATTATAAAAAGAATGGAGAAAAATTCTGGATGAATTTTTCTTTAAGCCCAGTAACCGATGAAGCTGGGGATCTTACACATTGGATTTCTATTCAGAGAGATGTGAGCGACCAAAAAAACAGGGAGGCTCGAAAGAATCTACTGAATGAAATTGGCCAAATATTTAATCAGGATATTAATTTAAAGCCTACCCTGAATAAGGTTTTAGAGCATTTAGTAGACTTTGGCGGGTTTAGTTTGGCGGAAGCTTGGTTGGTGAGTTCAAACAATAAACAACTTAATTTAACAGCAAAATTTTCAACTGGAGAAAGATTTAACACTTTTTATTCGGAAAATGAATCGGTTACCCATTTTGTATCAGGGCAAGGCCTGCCGGGTGCTGTGTTGAAAAGTAAAAAAATCACTATTTGGGATAAAATCGATGAAAGGGAATCATATATTAGAAAAAATGCAGCTATAAAATCTGGCTTGAAGGCTGCGCTAGGGCTCCCTCTTGTTCATAATGATAAAGTATTAGGTGTTTTAGTGATTGGTACAGATCAGTTAAAAGAAAAGTTAAGTTATTATGAGCACTTCTTTAAAGAACTAGAGGTTAATTTGGGTATAGAAATTAAGCGAAAGCAATTGGAAGAAGAGTTTTACCAATTCTTTAGTTATGCTCCTGATATATTATGCATTGCAGGGCCAGACGGTAGGTTTACTAAAGTTAATCCCGCCTTTAGTAAGTTGATGGGTTATACAGATGAGGAATTGACTTCACAATCATTTACTAATTTCATACATAAAGAAGATGTAGAATCAACCGGCCGTGAATATGCAGAAACTATAGGAGGTCAAAGACAGTCAATAGATTTTGTTAACAGGTATATAACTAAATCGGGGGACTATAAATGGATTTCATGGAGTTCCTCTAAACCATTTACTGAAGAGGGGATGGTTTTTGCTTACGGAAGGGATATAACTGATAAAAAAGAATTGGAAATACTTCTTGAGCGATCCAGCAAGATGGCAAAAATAGGTAGCTGGGAACTGGATTTAAAAGAGAATAACGATGACCTCATGTATTGGTCGCC
>JBEPWY010000048.1:12659-14828 GCA_041642185.1 Marivirga sp. | reverse complement strand
TCAGGATCACTGAAAAGGCTACTATAAATATTTTTTTATTTAAACTCATGCGGTTGGTTTATTGACTGTCTCTTTCAAACGCTGTAATGTCATTTTTAGTTTTTCTGATATAACAGAAAATGGAAGGTCTTTGTCTGTAGTGTAAATATAGGCAATCCAACAACTTTTCTGAAGGGTCTCAGGTGAAATTAAATGCTTTTGTAATCTATAGCTTTCACGGATCTTCCTTTTGAGAGGATTTCTGTCTACTGCTTTTTTAAACTTTCTTTTAGGTACTGTAATAAGTACCTGATGTGGCTGGTGGTGATCGGGTATTGCTAAAGAGTTTTCTAAATAGATAACCTTGAAAGGGAATAAATAAAAAGAGGAGCCTTTGTTAAAAAGCTCCTTAATTATTTTTTTACTACTAAGACGTTCTTCTTTCTTGAAGGAAAATGATGAATTATCCTGTAATTCAGACGATATCATCATATTAATAGTGTCAGACTATTATTTTCTGTGCTTGCTTTTTTCGTCAGAAACAGTCAGTTTGTGACGGCCTTTAGCTCTTCTTCTTGCCAATACAGATCTGCCACTAACAGATTCCATTCTTGCTCTAAAACCGTGCTTATTTTTCCTCTTTCTTTGAGAAGGCTGAAATGTACGTTTCATATCTTATATATTTATAATTCTTTGTTACTCAGTATTTCTTAAGGCCTGCAAAGTTAATTACTTAATTTATTAATACAAAGATTGTATTGAAAATGATTTGAAAATATTCATAATTAAATCATTTATTATCTGAAATATATTAAATGAAGAATAAATTCGTCCTAAAGCTTTAGAAAACACCTATGATTTCACAAATTTATCAAAAAATAATTAAAGCATCCCTATGCCACGTTACCATTTAAGTCAAAAAAATCCACACTCGGAATTTCTTCAAGTAGAAATCATATTCAACAGTTCCTCTGAAGGCCCCAGTCCTACACAATTAAGATTACCCGCATGGAGGCCGGGCAGGTATCAACTAGGGAATTTTGCAAAAAACATCCGGAATTTGAAAGCCGTGAATGAGAAAGGAAGCCTTTTATTGATAGTTAAAAAATCATCTCATCATTGGGAAGTACACAATGACTCCAATAGTACTTTTAAGATCCAGTATGAATATTTCACTTCTGAAATTGATGGTGGCAGCACTTATGTTGATGAGGAGCAATGGTATATAAATTTCATCAATTGCATGATGTTCAAGGAAAATCAGCTTGAAGAATTATGTGAGGTAACATTGTTAATACCAGATAAATGGGATATCGCCAGCAGTTTACAGCAGAAAGGGAGAACCTTATATGCCAATACTTTTTATGAATTAGTTGATAGTCCACTTATTGCTTCAGGAAATCTAAAAAAGTTGCAGTACCAAGTAAATGGCACGGATTTCTATTTATGGTTTAAAGGTGATATGGAGCTAAGCCAAAAAGATAAAATTCTTCATGACTTTGAGGAATTCACCAAAGAGCAAATAGCTACTATGGGTGAATTTGAGAGTAAATCATATCATTTCCTCTTTCAAATACCTGACCAAAAAGCTTACCATGGAGTAGAGCATTTAAACAGCACTTGCATTGTTTTGGGACCAGCCAAGGATTTCAATACTGAAGAATTCTATGATAATTTTTTAGGCATCAGTTCACATGAATTATTTCATTATTGGAACATCATTAGAATAAGGCCAGCGGAAATGTTCCCTTATGATTTTAGTAAAGAAAACTATTTCTCCACTGGTTATGTAGCAGAAGGTATCACAACTTATTATGGTGACCTATTCCTGATCAGAAGTGGTATTAAATCACTTGAGTGGTATCAGAATGAGTTAAACAAACTTCTTAAAAGACATTTCGATAATTTCGGAAGGCATAATTATTCAGTAGCAGATTCCTCACTGGATCTCTGGGTAGATGGCTATGAGGCAGGTACTCCAGATCGAAAAGTATCTATTTATGTAAAAGGAGCCATTATTGCTCTTCTGCTAGATATGGAGATTATGATCAAAAGCGAAGGAGAGAAGTCCCTTGATGACTTAATGCAGCATTTATGGAAACAATATTATAAAAAAGGCAAAGGTTATTCATCAGAAGATTACCTCAGTTCAGCTGAATTGATTATCGGACACAATTTAACAGAATACAA
>JBEPWY010000048.1:0-12649 GCA_041642185.1 Marivirga sp. | reverse complement strand
AAAAGAGATTTTATTGAAGGCACTGTACCTGTTGAAGAAAAATTATCAAAATTATTTCCTGAATTTGGTTTTGAGCTGATCGAGAAATTTTCTGAAAGCCTATTGGCAAGAAATTATGGAATCAAATACATCGAGAGCCCCGGAGGACTAGGTTTTACCATTAATAGATTAGCTCCAAATAGCATTGCAGAAAATCTATTCCGAAGAGGGGATGTTATATTATGTATAAATGATAAAAATGTTAACAATTTTGAAATGAAAAGTTTAAGTGATTTAGACACATTAACTATTCATTTTATGAGAAACGGAAAAATGAAAAGTCAGGAAATCAGATACGAAAAAGACATTAAATACTTTAATTATTATGAATTGAAACAATCAGACAATCTTTCTGAAAAGCAGCTTAAACTTAGAAAAAAATGGCTGAAAGTTTAATTGAAAAGTGGAAAGGCTATAAAAAGCGAAAGGTCCCTCCCCAGGGACCTTTCTATTTCAACCAAAACCTTACAAAGTCATTGACTTACATAAGATGTTGTAAATATAAAATAAATATTTCGAGTTGCAAATTCAATGCTCCATATTTTTAGAATAAGTGAAGAGTATTATTCGAAAAACGTAATATTGAAGATGAACCCCTACTTTTAATCGATATAAAATCAATTAAAATTCGTATGCCTGTTTTGCAGATACATGATCAGCAAGAGACCTTCTCACTTCTTTCAAATTAGCAGGTTCAATTTTGGTAAATCTCTTCAATCCCAATAACATCATTCTTTGCTCATCACCTTCAGCAAAAGCAAATATTCCTTCTTTACCAGCTGATTGAGCAATTTCAACTGCACGATGCATATATAATTGAGTCATATTAATTTGCTGTTTACATGCTTCCTCTCCTTTTATACCAATTAACTTTTCAGTTCTTAATAAAGCAGATTCTGCAGCGTAAACTTCAATTAACATATCAGCAAGATTCATTAAGATTTCCTGCTCAGAAGAAAGCTTTTGCATGAATTTTTGAACAGCAGCTCCGGAGATCATCAAGCCTGCTTTTTTCAAGTTTAATAAAACTTTTTTCTCTTTGGCAAACAAGGTAGTATCTTCATCTGCACCAAAATCAGGTATGCTGGTTAATTCTTTCTGCACATTCATGGCAGGCGTCATCAAATCAATCTTACCTTTCATAGCTCTTTTCAAAAGCATATCAATGGTCAACATTCTGTTTATTTCATTGGTACCTTCGAAAATTCTATTGATACGAGCATCTCGGTAAGCTCTGTCCATAGGTGCATCCGCTGAAAACCCCATACCTCCATAAACCTGAACACCTTCATCAACTACAAAATCCAAAACTTCTGAAGCATGCACTTTTATTATTGCACACTCAATGGCAAACTCTTCAACGGACTTCAACTTTGCTTCCGCTTCATCCATTCCGCCTTCAATTAAATCTTTAAAAGCATCATCAATGTTCTGGCCTGCTCTGTAAGCTGCAGATTCTGAAGCATAAGTGCGGGCTGCCATTTCAGCTAATTTATGCTTAATGGCACCAAAATTGGCTATAGATGTTCCAAACTGCTTTCTCTCATTGGCGTACTGTGCTGCCTGACCTAAAACTGCTTTAGAAGCACCGATGGCTGACGCTCCTAACTTAATTCTTCCGATATTAAGGATATTAACCGCTATTTTAAATCCATTTTCTCTTTCGGATAACAAATTCTCAACCGGAACTTTACAATCGTTGAAGAATACCTGGCGGGTAGAAGAACCTTTTATCCCCATTTTAGCTTCTTCTTCATTCATTGTAACACCACCAAAATCTTTTTCAATTATAAAAGCAGAGAGGTTTTTGTCATCATCAATTTTAGCAAAAACAATAAATATATCGGCAAAACCACCATTGGTGATCCACATTTTTTGTCCGTTAACGATATAATGTTTTCCGTCTTCTGTTAATACAGCCTTAGTCTTCGCACTATTGGCATCCGACCCTGAATCAGGCTCAGTTAAACAATAAGAGGCTTTCCACTCACCTGTGGCTAATTTTGGTAAGTATTTCTTTTTTTGCTCTGAATTACCATAATACAAAATCGGAAGAGTACCAATACCTGTATGTGCAGAAAGTGCAACAGCAAATGAATGACCCGCACCAATAACTTCAGCTACAAGCATAGAAGTATTAAAATCCATTCCAAATCCACCGTACTCTTCCGGGACAGAAGTACCTAAAAGACCTAACTCACCTGCTTTATCCATTAAAGAAGGCATTAATTGAGGATTTTCTTTTACATTATCAATATCGTCCAGTCTTGGGTAAATTTCCTGATCCAGAAAATCACTACAAGTTTGAGCTACCATTTTTTGCTCTTCCGTCCACTCTTCCGGAGTGAATACTGCCTGTGCAGGGGTTTCTTTGATTAGGAATTCTCCTCCTTTTGCTGAAAAATTTTTTTCTGTTGTTGACATCTTTTTAATTTTTACTAGTGAGTAGTGGGTAAGACTACCCACAATGTTTTTATTAAATAATATAAAAAGTTAAAGCTATCTCAGTACTTAAAAATAAATCCTGAGACTTTGGCTTTACATCATTTCATAAATTCCGGCAATACCCTGGCCACCACCTATACAAGCTGTTACCATTCCGTATTTACCTTGTGTTCTTTTTAATTCGTTAAATAACTGAACGGAAAGCTTAGCACCTGAACAACCTAATGGATGGCCTAATGCAATGGCTCCACCATTTACATTTACTTTACTCATATCCAACTCAAGTTCCCTTGCTACTGCTAATGATTGAGCAGCAAATGCTTCATTCAATTCAATTAAGTCTAAATCATTCAATTTTAAACCTGCTTGTTTTAATGCTTTCGGTACAGCCATTACAGGGCCTATTCCCATGAGGCGAGGTTCCACTCCTGCCACACCAAAACCAACCATTCTGGCAATTGGTTTTACATTTAATTCCTTCACCATTTTCTCCGACATTACCATCACAAATGAGGCACCGTCATTTGTAGGAGAAGCATTTCCCGCTGTTACAGAACCCCCTTGTGCAAAAACTGGTCTTAATTTTGAAAGCACTTCCATACTTGTATCTGCTCTTGGGCCTTCATCCTTATTGACTACATAGTCACGAGTTTTCTTTTTACCGTTTTCCACATAAGTTTCAGTAATATTGATAGGTACAATCTCCTCATCAAATTTTCCGGCTTCCTGTGCTTTGATAGCTTTCAAATGAGAATTCAAAGCAAACTCATCCTGATCTTCCCTTGAAATATTATATTTTTCAGAAACCTGCTCTGCAGTAAGTCCCATAGAAGTATAATAATCAGGCGTTTCTGTGGCTATTTTATAATTTAAAGCTGTTTTATAACCCATAATCGGTACCATCGACATTGATTCTGTACCACCTGCAATAATGATATCAGCAAAGCCTGCCTGAATTTTGGAAGCTGCAATATTTATTGCCTCAAGTCCTGATCCACAGTACCTGTTGATTACCATACCAGGAACTTCTTTACCAAGAGCCAATAAGGAAATCATCCGACCCATTTGCATTCCCTGCTCTGCTTCCTGCACAGCATTCCCTACAATAAGGTCGTCTACCATTTCATTTTTAACTCCACCCACCTGTGAAACCAGATGTTTAATAATATCCGAGGCCAGGTCATCTGGTCTGTAGAATCGTAAGCCACCTTTTTTGGCACGTGTTACTGCCGATCTGTATCCTGCTACTATATATGCGTCCATTTTTTTTGAAATTAGATTATAGATATTAGATAATAGATTTAAATACCTCTGCATAACAGAGACATATATCCTTAACTACTTATATTTATTTATTAATACATTTAAAATTTTTTGACCTTCTTCTAATTCACTAAGCATCAAATTAAAATACTCTTCCCCTAGGAAGTTTAACCTCTTACTTAATAAGAGTTGGGTTTCTAATTCAGCACTTGAGCCTAAAGAAATTGACAAAAACCTACTAAAATCTTTATCTGTATTTCGATTTGAACCTTCCGCAATATTAGAAGGAATAGAAACTGCTGCTCTTCTCATTTGTGCAGTTAAACCAAATCTCTCATCATCAGGAAAAACCTTAGTTTGTTCATAGATACTAACAGCTAAATCCATACACTTCTCCCAAACTTTTGATTTTTTAAAATTGTGCATCTTTATATGATTTTAGTTAAACAAGTCTACTTTCTAACAGCTAGTATCTAAAGTCTAGATTAATTTCTAAGTGGCTTACCACCCTGAATTACTGACTGAATTCTTTCCAGCGTTTTCTTAGTTCCTAATAAAGACAAGAATGCTTCTCTTTCCAGATCAAGTAAATACTGTTCTGAAACCTCTTGTGGATAAGATAAATCTCCACCACACATCACATAGGCAATTTTCTCAGCTATTAATTGATCATGCTCTGAGATATAATTACCCATTTTCATTCCACTAATCCCTGCACTGAACAAGGCAATGCCTGTTCTACCCTGAACTCTGATGTCTGTTCTTTCTTTAGGCATTGTATAACCTGCATCGTATAACCTCAATGCTGCTGCTTTTGCATCAGCAATTTGTCGGTTTCTATTAATGCTTATACCATCAGAAGGTCTTAGAATACCCATGTCTCTGGCTTCTTCAGCTGAAGTGGCCACTTTAGCAGTAGCAATATTCATAAAGGCATTTTGCAATACATTTAACTCTACATCGCCTTCTTGTAACCTGTCGGATACACGAAGTGCATTTTCTTTGGTACCACCACCACCGGGGATAACACCAACCCCTACTTCCACTAAACCAATATAAGTTTCAGCTGAAGCCTGGATGTGGTCGGCATGCATGGATAACTCGCAACCACCGCCTAAGGCCATATTATGTGGGGCGGCCACTACGGGAACAGCAGAATACCTGATACGCATCATTGTTTGCTGGAACTGACGGATCATGAAATCCAATTCATCATAATCCTGCTCGATGGCATACATAAATACCATTCCTAAATTAGCTCCTAATGAGAAATTAGATCCCTCATTGGCTATTACTACTCCTTTATATTTTTCTTCTCCAAGAGCAATACCTTTATTAATGGCTTCTATAACTCCACCACCTAAAGTATTGGATTTCGATCTGAACTCGACGTTTATCACATCATCACCTAAATCAATAATTGATGCTTCCGCATTTTCCCAAATCACCTTGCCGCTTTCTCTTAGATTTTCAAGAATAATAAATTCTTCAGTACCAGGAATTGCCTTATATGACTTGCTGTCGATATCGTAATATTTTTTAACTCCTTTTTCAACTTTGTAAAAGGCATCTGCCCCGGAAGCTAACATATCATAAACCCATTGATTAGGCTTATAACCTAATTCTTCCATTTTTTCGACAGATTTTTTAACACCTAAAGTATCCCAAGTTTCAAACGGGCCTAATTCCCAACCAAAACCAGTGCAAAGTGCCTGATCAATACGGTAAAGCTCGTCGGAGATTTCAGGAATTCTGTTAGATACATATTTGAAAAGGCCATAGAATGAATCTCTATAGAATTCTCCCGCTTTATCTTTACCATTCAACAACACCGGAAACCTTTCCTTCAGGTTTGTGATGGGTTTTGTTTGCTCCAAAGTACCAAAACTCGCTTTTTGCTTAGGTTCATATTCCAGCGTTTCAAGATTGAGGGTAAGAATTTCAGTCTTCCCGTCTTTTTTAGTTTTCTTATAGAAACCTTGACCTGTTTTATCTCCTAACCAATTATTTTCTTCAAGCTTACCAATTACTTCAGGTAATTTAAAAGTATCTCTGCTTTCGTCGTTTGGAAGATTTTCATATAACCCATTGGCTACCTTCACTAAAGTATCTAGCCCTACTACATCAGAAGTTCTGAAAGTTGCAGATTTAGGACGACCGATAACCGGCCCTGTCAATTTATCTACCTGGTCAATATTAAGACCCATTTTCTGCATGGTTTCCACCACTTTAAGAATGGCGTAAATACCAACACGATTAGCTATAAAAGCAGGAGTGTCTTTACATAATACAGTGGTTTTCCCTAAGAATAAATCACCATAATGCATTAAGAAGTCGGTAATTGATTGATATGTTTTAGGCGTTGGAATAATTTCCAATAACTTCAGGTAACGTGGCGGATTAAAGAAGTGAGTTCCTAAGAAATGCTTTTGAAAATCATCACTTCTGCCATCTAACATTAGGTGGATTGGAATACCTGATGTATTGGATGAAATGATAGTTCCCGACTTACGGTACTTTTCTACCTTTTCAAACATTTGTTGTTTGATGTCCAGACGTTCTACAATCGCCTCCAATACCCAATCGCTCTCTTTTATCTTTTCTAAATCATCATCAAAATTTCCCAGTGTTACTCTATCTGCAAAATCCGGATGATATAATGCCGCAGGTTTATTTTTTAAGGTAGACTCAAAGGCTTCATTCACAATTCGGTTCCGGAATTGTGGAGAATCTGTAGTAATACCTTTCTTTTTTTCCTGTTCGCTTAGCTCGCGGGGGACAATATCAAGTAAAAGTACCTGCACGCCAATATTGGCAAAATGACAAGCAATTCTTGAACCCATTATTCCTGAACCCAATACTGCAACTTTTCTGATGACTCGTTTCATAAGTGTAATTTTTATATTTTGTTGACCTATGTATTATATTAAAATTTTATTATTTATTACTTTAATTTCTTTTTTGGCTCAATAGAGGCATAAATTTCTTTGTCGTCAATTAACTTATTCACTTCAAAAATAACCTCAAAAAAAACCTCCAGCTTCTCCGGACTTATTTTATTTATTACTGCTTCATTAAAAGCCTTTACTGTTTGCCTTGAAACTTCTTTTTTCTCAATCCCCAGCTCTGTTAAATAAATCCTAACGGATCGCTTATCTTCGGTGTCTGGCTTTTTATAAATAAAACCTTTCTCTTCCATGCTTTTGAGCATTCTGGTTAAGCTTCTGCTTTCCAAACCCATTAATGGAGCAATTTTAGTTGCCGGCGTCCCTTCTTTGGTATTAATGTTTAACAACACAAAACCTATAGAAGTAGTAATACCATATTTCACAGCCTGCTGATTATACATTCTTGAAATTGAATGCCAGGCTGCTTTTATATTATAATCGATAGATTCTTCTCTCTTCATTAAAATCAAATATACGAAAATATAGTATGCATGCATACTATATTTGTAAAAATATTTTAAGTATGTCAATTTTCTATAAGAAGAATGATCCTCATGTTCAAATACGCAAATAAGAATTATTAATGGTATTTATTAATTACACCAATAAATATTGTTGTTAAGGGCATTGCACTAAAAATGTATGGACTCTAAAATTAAGAACACTCTTAATGTAATTAGAATGGGGTAAAGTTTATAACTTATCTTTTTAGGAAAGAATACGTGTAATAGCTATAGGTTTTTGATTTAAGAGTTATTCTGATGATGAATTTCATAACTATCAATCAAAAATCGGATATTGAATTTTAAACTAAAATTTCAAAAAATGATTTATTCAGTTTTACAATTTATCAACCTTTTGTCAATGTTAGTGGTACTTCAGATTCCACAAGGAGTTCCCCATCCTGACGACAATGAGCCCCTCACATTAGACACGCCATTTGATATAATTTTTTATGTAGTTATTCCTATTCTGATTTTAGGGGGATTTTTCTTTTGGAGAAATAGAAGAAATAAGAGAAGAAGAAAAGAGGAAGATAAAAATAAGTGATATTTTATTCACTTTAAAAATGTTATGAGATGGACAAAAAAAGGGGCTTCAAATGAAGCCCTTTTTTTTTTATTTATAGTATTTAGGTTTTATTATCCTCCAAAATCATCAAACCTGACATTTTCATTAGGAACACCCATATCATCCAGCATTTTTAATACAGCTGAATTCATCAATGGAGGTCCGCATAAATAGAATTCTATTTCTTCTGGTTCTTTAATATCTTTCAAGTAATTATCATAAAGAGCTTGGTGTATAAAGCCTGTATAGCCATCACCTTCATCGTCATCTAAACTCTTTTTAACTTTCCAGTTATCCTCTTCCATAGGCTCAGATAAAGCAATATGAAATTTAAAGTTTGGATTTTTCTCTTCTATATCCCTAAAGTGATTAGTATAGAAAAGCTCTCTTTTTGAACGACCACCATACCAGTAAGACACTTTTCTGTCAGTTCCTTCAGTATGAAATAAGTGGAAAATGTGAGAACGTAATGGTGCCATTCCAGCTCCACCACCTATATAAATCATTTCAGCATCCGACTTATTAATATGGAATTCACCGTAAGGACCTGAAATAGTAACTTTATCACCTGGTTTTCTTGAGAAAACATAAGAAGAACAAATACCAGGATTTACATCCATCCATCCATTTTTTGCTCTATCAAATGGAGGAGTTGCAATACGAATATTCAACATGATGATATCACCTTCTGCAGGGTGATTGGCCATTGAGTAGGCTCTAAAGATTTCCTCCTCATTTTTCATGACTAAATCCCACAATGCAAATTTATCCCAATCTTCCTGGAAAATATCCTCCTTATGTCCTAATTCAGGATGAGGAGTAATATCCATGGTTTTAAATTGCACTTCTATTTTTGGCACATCGATCTGGATGTATCCGCCCGGTTCGAAATCTAATGTTTCACCTTCAGGTAATTGAACTACAAACTCTTTAATGAAAGTAGATACGTTATAATTAGATTTAACAGTACATTCCCATTTCTTGATACCAAATATTTCTTCCGGTATCCTTATGTGCATATCTTCTTTCACTTTCACCTGGCATGAAAGACGAACATTTTCTTTTTTCTCAGCTCTGCTCAAGTGGCCTTCTTCTGTCGGAAGAACATCTCCTCCTCCATCTTCCACTACACATTTACACATGGCACATGTACCGCCACCACCACAGGCTGAAGGTAAATAAATGCTTTGAGCGCCTAATGTTGTCAATAAAGTGGAACCGGCCGATGTTACAATAGGATTTTTTTCATCTCCATTAACATAAATATTAACAGGGCCTGATTGTACTAACTTGGATTGCGCAAATAGCAGTATCAATACTAATAAAAGTATGATGGCTGTAAAGGCAATTACTGAAGCAATAATTACTGGTGTCATGAACTTTTTATTTTGTTCCTTTTATAACTCAATGAATTGAAATGCAAATATATTAGATAATCCTCAAAACCATATGTGCTTTCCATATATTTTTTCAAATAGGTTTCGATCCTGCTAACATTTTGTACCTGTAAAAAGTTGTCAGAATCTCTTTATTATTTAAATAAAGCTTTTCTCCACATCCCTTTCAAGGTATTGTATTTAATTGTGGAAGGTAATGCTTTCCAAAAATATTTATTTATTTCTACCGCAAATGAGGGTTGCATATAACAATTTATTGCGCAGCCTTCACATTCAGGTAACCGCCCTTCCAGCGCTATTAAACTTTGCACCTCTTCCGACTGATATAGTTTTACCAAATCATTATGGATGGGGAAATTCTTTTTACCCAGATGGTAACAAGGTAATACGAGCTCATTTTGTGGAGAAATAACTATTGTAGAGCTAGCGGCTTTACATATTGGCTTTGTCACTTTATTTCCTCCATCTTTTCTTAACTGAATAAAAGCCTCGTTTAAATAAACGTTCTTTCTTTTACCCATACTACTGACTATTTCCAGATTTTTTTCTGTAAGCCCCCCTCCAGTTTTCACTTCGTTATAATCAAAAATAGGATTAATGATCATTACTAAATTATTAGGTAAACATATTTTAGTATATACCTCCTCCATTTCATCCATATTTTCATTCATGGCTGTAAAAAGAATATCAGGCCTTTCAGCCAATTCTTTAGCTACCTCAATTGATTTCATGACGAAATCATAACAAGCTACTCCTCGTGCAGAATCATGTTTTTCTTTATCATATGCATCCAGCGAGAAATGAAGCATATCAATTAGCCCCTTTAAACTTTCTGCCTTTTTAGGGTAAAGTAAGCTATTGGTTGTAAGGGTTGTTAAAAAGCCTAATTCCTTTGCTATTTTCAAAAACACATCAATCTGTCCATGTAATAGAGGCTCTCCACCAGTAAAGTCTATCACCTTTACCCCCATCTTTTTGAGTGCTTTGAGATTAGCTTCAACATCTTCCGTTTTAATATAGGGGCTAGGCTTTTCCCAAATATCACAAAAGTGGCAGGTAGCGTTACATCTATAAGTAACGTAATAATTACACAAAACCGGCTTTTTAATGAGACGCATAATGTAAAACTATGAAGTTTAGCTGATAAGCACTAATATTATATTATTATGGAAATTAAGCTCAGCCACCTTTTACTATCTCCGGATGTTTTCAACAAAAATGAAACAGAACAAATTAGGGATTTAATATTGAGAGAAAACAGGCTTGATGAATTAATAGAAATTTTCTTGAAAGATAATATTCGGCTTACTCAAAAGGCAGCTATAGTTCTTTGTGAGATAGCAGTACAAAAACCAGGGCTCCTAGATCCATACCTTATTTTGCTTCTCAATAATTTATATAAGGAGCCGGAACCCACCAATGCTATAAAGAGAAATACTTTACGTGTACTTCAGTTAGTAAAACTACCTATACAATGTCATGATATGGCTGTTGATAAATGTTTTGAATACCTTGAGAACCGCAAGGAGGCTATCGCTATTCAGGTATTTGCTATGACAATTTTATCAAATATTGCTAATAGTTATCCTGAACTTAAAAAGGAATTAAGAATTTTAATAGAGGACAGAATGGAGCAAGCATCTGCAGGATTTCGGTCAAGAGGAAAGAAAATTCTAAAGAAGCTTAATTAATTTTCACCTTAAAACCTTTTCCCTAATGCTAAATTGGCCCAGGGAGTTAAACCATATTCATTCATAACAGGATTAATTCCTATTCTAAAAAAAATGTCTTCTCTAAAATATTTCCTAAATGAAATGCCTGGAACAATATTGATAAATATATCAGCATTAGAGCTTTGATCAGTAAGCCCAATGTATTCCCTTGCAAGTGAGGCGCCTAAACCTAAATCAATAAAAGCGTTCTTTTTAGAGTTAATTGAAAAAAGAAAGTGTAAGCCTACATTATAGGTTATATATAAATCATCCTCACTGTAAAAACCTAAGCCACCTCTTATTGAAAAACCTGGAACTGCCGATAATTGCCTTTCATAATTAATAGATGAAAAAAGCCCTGCTCCTCCAATTTCAAGATAAGCATCATTACTATAACTAATATCTGATTCTTGCGCATAAGATAAAGCACATAAAAATATAAGTGTAATTATTAAAAAAAAGCTTCTCATGTGTATGTAATTTGTTTTTTAGTTACCACATGGAATAATCTGAACATAACTCTCTAATGAATTTTTTAATCAAATATTCCTGCCAGAGGCAGGCAAGCTATCCTCGTTTGGTAGGCTCGGATTATAGTTATTTCATAGGTTTTCATATTTGGCTAAAAAGAAGAGAGCAATTCTTAATGAATTGCTCTCTTTAATTTTTTACTTTTTTGGTTACGCTAACATTTTCAATAATGTTGTCAACTTAGTTTTAAGTTGCCTTCTATCTACTATAAAGTCCAAAAAGCCATGATCCAATACAAATTCTGCACTTTGAAATCCTTTTGGTAAATCCTTACCAATTGTCTCACGGATTACTCTTGGGCCGGCAAAACCAATCAAAGCACCAGGCTCGGAAATGTTAAAATCACCCAACATGGCATAAGAAGCAGTAACTCCTCCTGTTGTTGGATCAGTTAATAAAGATATATAAGGCACCTTGGCTTCTGATAGCTGTGCGAGCTTAGCCGAAGTTTTGGCCATTTGCATAAGAGAAAAGCCAGCCTCCATCATTCGCGCACCACCAGATTTGGAAATCATTAAAAAAGGCACTTTCTTTTTAATGGAATATTCAATAGCACGAGCTATTTTTTCACCTACTACCGAGCCCATTGAGCCCCCAATAAATGAAAAATCCATACAGGCTATACAAATTGGAAGACCATTAATTTTACCATGAGCCGATCTCACAGCGTCTTTCAAATCCGATTTTTCTTGTGTTTGCTTTATTCTTATGGGATAAGGTTTACTATCAACAAAGCCTAATGGATCGCCCGAAGTCATATCCTTGTCCATCTCAGTAAATTTGTTGTCGTCAAAAAGAATCTCGAAATATTCCTTAGAACCTATTCTTACATGATATTCATCATCGGGGCAGACATATGCATTCTGCTTAAGCTCCCTCATATGGATAATTTTACCATTTGGCGTTTTATACCATAATCCATCCGGGGCTTCCTTTTTATCTTCAGTTCGGGTTGTTATTCCTTTATTTTGCCGCTTAAACCAAGCCATAGAGTTAATTTTATATCCAGAAATATAGTTTATTTCTTTAAATGAAATTCAAAGATAATCGAAATGCAATTAATTTGCCAAAGAAGTCTGTCAAATCCGACAATTCAAACTTAATTATTTCTACTAATAATACACATGTTTGTTCTGTTAAAATTTCATTATTGAACAAAATTCACATAATTTTGATTTAGTTATAAAATAATTACCTCTTAGATGAACAATCTATTTTTTAAGATTAAAGACAGCATCTAGGG
>JBEPWY010000047.1:0-14874 GCA_041642185.1 Marivirga sp. | reverse complement strand
TACAATTTAGGAGCAAATAAATTTTGGCTATACCTGCTACTTAGCTTAATCGGGTTATTTTTTATTATAAAAGAAAATAAATATCTTTTCTTTAGAAAAATTTTCAAAGTCGCTCTGCAACTTCTCTTTATTTCTTTTTAGTTCCGCCAAACGTTCTTTTAACTCTAGCTTTTTAGAAATATCTGATTTCTTTATTTCTGCTAATAAATCGTCAATTTTTTTCCCTGCTTTACTGAAAAATGCTTCTGCTTTACCTTTGTTATCATTCATAAATGTTTTCGTTTAAAATAAAATTAACAATTAAGAATGAAATATTTAATTTACAGAAGCAAAATTAAATTTAATAGCTTATTTTTTTGAGGAATCTACTTCTTTTTTAAGAAATTCATCTGAAGTCAATTGCTTTTTATACCACTGCATAAAAGCAAAAGTAAGAATTGCACCTGAAAAAAAACCTTCAATAAGAGTGACAAAACCTACCATAAAAGGACTAACATACTCACCAAAAGCTTCATTAACTTCAACCTGGTTTAGAAATTGTGTATCAATTGCTAATAAATATATTACCATAAACATGGCAAAAACCAGTGAGGAACTTGCGGCTGCAAGAAATCCGGCTCCCAAACCTTTAAGATAATCAAATTTTTTGTTGCGTTTCTTTAAATATTTTATGGCATAAAGAACTCCTGCTGCCATAAATACTATGTTAAAAATCCTTAATTCAACATTTTCTGCAAGGCCAAAAGCTTGCATAATTAAAAAGTAAGCAATTAAACCTGTTAATATAATTGCCCCCCCTATTAAACCGTTATATTCAATGGTATTTTTCTTCATTATTTCTTTTATTTTAAAGTGATGAAATACCTGATGATTTTGTTGAAAATCATGAACTTAACTATATGTATATATAACTCATTAAATTATTTTACAGTTAAGAAATTTTACTTTATTAAACTATCAATTTCAATAATTGTTACTTAATTTTCTTCTTTCGAGTGGAAGATTAGGGTTGAAATATTTATTAACAACCTACTAATACACTGTTAATGAGTGGTTTAAAATATTTATTTATAAGATTTAAGGATGTTAGGATTTTAATGAATGCTGAGTTGAAAGTATATAAGGTTCATAATATTTTTCTCCTTATAGTTTTCTATTTTCCCGCAACTTATCAGCTCTTTTATTATTCATCGAATAGCACAGGGAAGTCATGAAGTAAATCTTATATTTGCATCTGTAAGTAAGGGTTATAAAATATTTTTAAATTCGATTTTATATAAGTTACATGAACATTAAGTCATTATCTAAATTTATCCTGATGATTACACTGCTGTGTTTTTTGTTTGCCAGTTGTGCAGGAAATAACGGAAGGAAAAGCATGCCGAAACGTAAGCCATTGCCTTGTCCTGTAAAAGATTGTTAAAATGAAGAAAATAGTAATTGCTATTGACGGATTATCAGCTTGTGGTAAAAGCAGTACTGCTAAAGAAGTTGCTAATAGATTAGGCTATAAGTATATTGATTCAGGAGCTATGTATCGTGCAGCTACTTTGTTTTTTATTAAAAATTATGTTAATCCAAATAATCCTAAAGAAGTAAGAAAAGCTATGGATAGCATTGACATTACTTTTGTTTTTAATGAGAAGTTAGGCTTTAGTGAAACTTATTTGAATGGACTAAATGTTGAAAGTGATATCAGACAAATGTTTGTTTCACAAAAAGTGAGTGAGATTAGCGCCATTTCTGAAGTAAGAAAAGATTTAGTTCATCAACAGCGGAAATTAGGAAGAAAAAAAGGAGTGGTTATGGATGGAAGGGATATCGGATCTAATGTTTTTCCAGATGCCGAGCTGAAAATATTTATGAATGCCGATATGACTATCCGAGCGGAAAGAAGGCAAAAAGAACTATTAAATAAAGGAGAGTTGGTAGACTTACCAACTATTGAGGAAAATCTTGCCCAAAGAGATAAAATGGATTCTGAAAGGAAAGAAAATCCATTAATTGTTCCTGAAGATGCTGTGATACTTAGTACTAATTTTTTAACATTGGAGGAGCAAGTTGAGTATGTTTTGCAATTAGCTACCGAAAAAATGATAGAACATAATGAATAATATAAAAGTCACTATTGATGAAGGATCAGGATATTGCTTTGGCGTTGAGTATGCCATAAGAATGGCTGAGGATGCCATGAATGAGAATGGTGCGTTATATTGCTTAGGGGATATTGTTCATAATGATATGGAAGTGGATCGGTTGCATAAAAAAGGATTGCGCGTGATTGACCATGAAGAGTTAGAGCAATTATCAAACTGTCAGGTATTGATAAGAGCACATGGTGAGCCTCCTGAAACTTATAGAATTGCTGCTAAAAATAATATTGAATTAATAGATGCCAGTTGCCCCGTTGTATTGAAGTTACAAAACAGGGTGAAAAATTCTTTTGATAAGATGCAGGCGGACCAGGGACAGATTGTTATTTATGGAAAGAAAGGTCATGCTGAAGTAAAAGGACTTACAGGTCAAACAAATGGTGAGGCTATAATCGTAATGGATGATGAAGATCTTGATAAAATTGATTTTAACAGACC
Organism: Marivirga sp.; assembly: GCA_041642185.1. GTDB lineage: Bacteria > Bacteroidota > Bacteroidia > Cytophagales > Cyclobacteriaceae > Marivirga. The sequence goes on along the minus strand of JBEPWY010000047.1, from coordinate 12,283 downwards.
AGTAACATTATATAGTCAGACGACGAAAAGTACACTTGGCTTTTATAGATTAAAAGGAATTATTGAAGATAAAATAAAAGAAGCCCAATCTTCACTCAATACTCCTGCAGTATCTGACTTTAATGCTAATGATAGTATCTGTAGGCAGGTTTCCAACAGAGAACCCAGACTTACCAATTTTTCACAGGAATATGATGTTATTTTATTCGTGAGTGGGAAGAAAAGTTCAAATGGTAAAGCTTTATATCAGGTTTGTAAAAAAAATAATTCTGAAAGTTATTTTATTGAAAATGAAAATGAAATAGATAAGAACTGGTTTATAAATAAAAAATCAGTAGGTATATGTGGGGCAACCTCCACTCCTATGTGGTTAATGGAGGATGTAAAGAAAGCTGTGGAAAATATTGGTTCGCAAATTCCCATTGAAAGCTGATAAAACAAGCAGTTGATCAATTTATGATTGAGTAATAATTATTAAAAACGTTTTTATTAGTTAAAAAATTATTAATTTTGCCACGATTTCAAATAAGAGTTCATTCGTAAACAAAGACATGTCTCAAACCATTAAATTAAAAAAAGGCTTCGATATAAATTTAGCAGGTAAAGCCGCTAAGGTTGTTTCAAATGCTCCTAAGCCTGAAACCTTTGCTATTAAGCCAACCGATTTCCCAAGTATCACACGACCTAAGCTGTTGGTGGATCAAGGGGATAAAGTAAAAGCAGGAACACCTCTACTTTACGATAAAGTGGCTGACAATATTATGTATTGTTCACCCGTAAGTGGAGAAATTGTTGAAATAAACAGAGGAGAGAAAAGAAAATTACTTGAAATTAGAATTCTTGCTGACGCAGATAATCAGTACGAAAGCTTTTCTAAGTTCAGTATTTCAGATCTTAAAGGACTGTCTAAAGAAGATACAATTCAACAAATGCTTAAAAGTGGTGTTTGGCCAAATGTAATTCAAAGACCTTATGGAATAGTAGCCAATCCTGAAGATGAGCCTAAAGCTATCTTTATTTCTGCTTTTGACACACATCCACTGGCACCTGATTATAATTTTATATACAAAGATCAGGACGAAGCATTCCAGGCAGGTCTTAATATTTTAAAGAAGCTGACAGGAGGTAAAGTACATCTGAATATTTCTGCTGATTCTGAAGTAGCGAGAATGTTCTCTCAAGCTGAGGGCGTGCAGATTAATCAGTTTTCTGGTAAACATCCTGTTGGTAATGTAGGAGTGCAAATCCACCACCTTGACCCGATTAATAAAGGCGATATTGCATGGACTGTAAAGCCTTTTGGTGTTATTCAAATTGGTAAATTATTTTTAGAAGGTAAATACGATGCTTCTAAAATAATTGCACTCACTGGTTCAGAAGTGAATGAACCACAGTATTACAAAACCTCTACAGGTGCATCCATTAAAAATATTATAAAAGATAATATTAAAGGAGATCACGTGAGATATGTTTCAGGTAATCCTTTAACAGGTGAGAAGATCAGAAAAGAGGGTTATTTAGGTTTCTATGATGAGCAAGTAACTGTATTACCGGAAGGAGACTTTGAAGAATTGTTAGGATGGATCAAACCAACTACCTCTAAATTAAGTTTTTACAGATCTTTCGGACTTCTTTCTTTTATGAACAAAAAGAAAGAATATGTGGTAAATACTAACACACATGGAGAGGAAAGAGCTTTTGTAATGACCGGGAGGTTTGAGCAGGTGCTTCCTATGGATATTCTTCCAATGCATCTTTTCAAAGCGATTATGGCTGAAGATTTTGATGAGATGGAAGAGTTGGGGATTTTTGAAATAGTTGAAGAAGATGTGGCTTTATGCGAGTTTATTGATTCTTCTAAGCATGAACTTCAAATAATCCTTAGACAGGGAATCAACTTAATGATAAATGGATAATACTGATGGTTAAATTGCTTATGCAGTTTATCATCCTTTTAAATTATATAATGTAATATGAATCCAATACAGAAATTCTTCGATAAAATTGAACCTCATTTTGAAAAAGGGGGGAAATACGAGAAATATCATACCCTATATGAAGGTCATAGAACTATTTTATTCCGTCCTAAATTAGTGACAGCTTCTAAAGGTGTTCAGATCCGTGATGCGAATGATTTGAAAAGAACAATGATCACTGTAGTAATTGCAATGATCCCTTGTTTACTATTCGGAATATGGAATATAGGTCATCAACACTTTTTAGCAATTGGTGAAACAGCTACTTTTATGCAAAAAGTAGGTATAGGGGCTATGCAGGCTTTACCAATAGTTATAGTTTCTTATGCTGTAGGGCTTGGAACTGAGTTTACTATTTGTGTTATTAGGAACCACCCAATTAATGAAGGGTATTTGGTAACTGGGATGCTTATCGCATTAATTATGCCTCCATATATTCCGCTGTGGCAAGTGGCATTAGCTACAATTTTTGCAGTAATAATAGCTAAAGAAGTTTTTGGAGGTACAGGAATGAATATTTTGAACGTGGCTTTAACAGCCCGGGCTTTCCTATATTTTGCTTACCCTACTGATATTTCCGGTAGTGTTTGGACATATTTAGGTGACGCAACTCCCGTAGATGGTTATTCAGGAGCAACAGCATTGGCAGTGGCATACGAAACAGCATTAGCAGGAACAGGAACCGTACTTGATGCATTTTCAAATTACTGGGCTGAAGGAATGTTTACCTTTAAGAATATGTTCCTTGGTGCAATACCTGGATCTATTGGTGAAACATCAACAATATGTATATTAGCAGGTGCCTTAATCCTAATTATAACAGGAGTTGGTAGCTGGAAAATTGTTTTAAGTGTGTTCTTAGGAGCCTGGCTTATGGGCTTAGGCTTTAATGCGATAGGGTATAATGCCTTTATGGATTTACCGGCTCACTATCATTTAGTAATGGGTGGTTTAGCTTTTGGTGCTGTGTTTATGGCAACCGATCCTGTATCCGCTGCGCATACCGAAACTGGTAAGTGGATATACGGTATACTAATTGGTGTTTTGACCGTTCTTATTAGAGTAACTAATCCTGCATACCCTGAAGGGATCATGCTGGCTATTCTTTTAATGAATGTTTTTGCACCATTAATTGATCATTATGTAGTACAATCAAATAAAAACAGGAGGTTAAAACGTGCAACAGTCTAATTATTATGTGATAATATTTTCCGTCATCTTAACAGTAGTTCTTGGCGGATTATTAGCGGTTACATCCGAGGGATTAGCCCCACAGCAAAAAAAATCAGTTGAACTGGACACTAAAAAGCAAATTTTAGGTGCAGTTATGGAAATAGATAAGGATACAGATATTCTTGCAGTATATGATAAGGTAATACAATCTGAGGTAGTTAACTTTCAAGGGGATGTTGTTACTGAAGATGAAGAGGGTAAAGAATTAATTGCTGAAGACGTAAACGTTGAAAAGCAATTTAAGAAATCACCTGAAAACAGACTTTATCCTGTATTTAAATATATGGGTGAAGAAGGTGGTGAGGGTGTTGATTCTTATATTATACCTGTTTATGGTAACGGTCTTTGGGATAATATCTGGGGCTATATAGCTTTGGATACTAAAGGCAAGGAAATTAAAGGAGCAAAATTTGCCCATGCAGGTGAAACACCTGGCTTGGGAGCTAGAATTACCGAACCGGAAGTGCAGGAAAGATTTAGAGGGAAAGAGCTATACAATGAGCAAGGAGAATTGGTTTCAGTGAAAATGCTGAAAGGTGAAAGCAATCCTGAAAGTGCACTTGATGAGCATCATGTTGATGGAATGTCCGGTGCGACTATTACTGCTACCGGTCTTAATAAAATGCTGGAGCAGTATTTTAAATACTATCAGCCATATTTTAACAAACAGAGTGCGACAGCCGCTCTTTAAAATTTTGATACTATAATTATGAGTGCAGAAACTATAGATAAACCGGTTAAAAAAGAGTCTGAGCCATTATTATCCAAAAGGAGAAAAGGTTTAGTTACAGATCCTTTAAACGATGATAACCCAATTACTATTCAGGTATTAGGTATCTGTTCGGCATTGGCGGTTACTACGCAAATGAAGCCTACAATGGTTATGTCCATTGCAGTTATATTTGTGATAGTATTCTCTAATTTATCCATTTCAGCCATGCGTAAGTTAATCCCTGGCAGGGTAAGGATCATTGTACAATTAGCAGTAATTGCCACCCTTGTAACCTTGGTAAATGAAGTGTTAAAGGCTTATGCTTTTGATATGTATAAGGAACTAAGTGTTTTTGTGGGACTGATCATTACCAACTGTATTATCATGGGCCGATTGGAAGCTTTCGCTTCGGGTAATAAACCATATGATTCAGTTTTAGATGGATTAGGTAGTGGTTTGGGTTATGCTTGGGTTATATTAGCCGTAGCATTTTTTAGAGAGCTGTTTGGTGCAGGAGCTATATTTGGATATAAAGTATTTGAAGCTATTGGCTTTTCCTCAGACGGATGGGTAGGAATGGATTATCAGTCTAATGGTATCATGTTTTCTCCTGTAGGGGCATTCTTTGTGCTTGGGCTGATTATCTGGGCTCAGAGACAAAAAACAGGTTACGTAGAACATTAATCGCTAAAGAAATAAAAAATGGATTTAATCAATTTAGGAATCAAAGCAATTTTTATTGAGAACATGGTTTTCGCCTACTTTTTAGGTATGTGTTCTTATTTAGCGGTATCCAAAAAAGTTAGTACAGCTATGGGTTTAGGGTTGGCCGTAGTATTTGTATTAACTATTACTGTACCGGTTAACTGGTTGCTGCAAGAGTATGTGTTAAACGAAGGCGCATTAACATGGATTAGTGCTGATATGGCTACAGTAGATTTAAGCTTTCTAAGCTTTATTATGTTTATTGCAGTTATTGCTTCAATGGTGCAATTAGTAGAGATGGTGATAGAAAAATTCTCGCCTGCTCTTTATGGGTCTTTAGGTATTTTCCTTCCACTAATTGCTGTAAACTGTGCCATCTTAGGTTCATCACTTTTCATGGCGCAAAGAGAATATACTTTACCTGAAGCCGGAGTATTTGGTTTTGCATCTGGTATTGGATGGTTATTAGCTATCATTGCCTTGGCTGCTATCAGAGAAAGGTTGAAATACTCTAATGTTCCTGACGGATTAAAAGGTTTAGGTATTACTATGCTAATTACTGGTTTAATGGGTATAGCATTTATGTCCTTTATAGGCATGTCAATTTAATTTGATAATCAAATTAATAATAAAAAAAGCCCTGATGACTCTCATCAGGGCTTTTTTGGTTTTTATATAATTAGTAGCATCACATTCAGTCATTAATTACTTTCTATGAAAAATTCTTTTCTTACTAAAGCACTCGCTTACTTCTTTAGGGGTGTTTTATTTGTAGCGCCTATAGCTTTTACAATAATGGTAATTCAGGTAGTTTTTAATTGGTTGGATGGACTGTTGCCTTTTAATATTCCCGGATTGGGCTTGCTTATACTTATCACAGGTATTATCGGAGTAGGATATTTAGCTTCTACTTTTTTCATGAAACCTTTTATTGAATTGTTCGATCAGTTTATCAATAAAATACCTCTTTTAAGCTTGGTTTATAATTCAATTAAGGATTTAATAGGAGCTTTTGTTGGTGATAAGAGAAAATTCAATAAACCCGTAATGGTACAGTTTGATGGTTTAGGTAAAATAATGAAACCAGGCTTTATTACTCAGGATGATCTTGCAAAGATTAATTTTCCGGGGTATTCTTCTGTTTATTTACCACACTCGTATAATTTTTCAGGTAATATCCTGATAGTAGCTAATGACCTTATTCAAACATGGGATATTAATGGTACTGCTGCCATGAAATTTATAGTTTCAGGAGGTGTAACCGGTATTGAAGAGATGTAAGTTTCGGTTTTAAATTAATAGAAAAAACAGGTAATACTTATTGTAAACATAATTAAAATCTTAAAAAATATTAATAAAAATATATAATGTATAAATAGTGTTATTTTACAAGATTATTCAGATGTAAGATATTATATTTGATCACAAATAATTTATGATATGCCTAATTCGATAAAATTAAGATTAAATAAATCTCTTTTTTCTGCTTACACAACCAACAGATCCAAGATTGATAAATTTTCTGATAGTATTATAGGATTACAATCTGTTGTGGCCTTGTCGGTTATACTTTATCATATATTATAATTCAAAAACATATTTTTTTATTACCTCTGGAATAATTAATTTCCCTACATGGGAAACAAATCATTCACTGTTTACAAATCTTCTGCAGGTTCCGGTAAAACATTTACGCTAACACGTGAATATCTTAAATTAGCATTAAAGCACCCTGATCAGTTTAAAAAAATACTGGCTGTTACCTTTACCAATAAGGCGACCCAGGAAATGAAGGAAAGGATAATTCAGAATCTTTTTCAATTCAGTAAGGGTAATGTGGCGGGTATGGGTGAGCAGCTAATGGAGCTTCTCAAAATAGATACACAAATTTTACAAAACTCCTCCAAAAAACTATTAGTATCCATTCTACATAACTATAGTCGATTTTCGGTTCAAACTATCGATCGCTTTTTCCAAAATGTGATGCGTTCCTTTGCTCGAGAGCTTAGTTTACAAGGAGATGGAGAATTATTGCTTAACACAGATGAGGTGCGAAATGTTGTAGTGGATCTTCTAATGGAAGATTTGAGCAGTAACCAACCATTAAGAGATTGGCTCCTTGAGTTTTCTATTGATAAACTTGAGCAAAAGGGTAAATGGGATGTACGAAGAGATGTAATGAATTTCACCAAAGAATTAATGTCTGATGATTTCAAGGTAAAGGAAAAAGCCTTAAGAGAATCAATAAATGACAACGAAAAATTAAAAGCCTTCAAAACTAAAATAAACGCAATTAGCCGTCTCTTCGAAGATGACCTTGACAAAATGGGTAAAGAAGCTATGGACTTTATTCAGAATAGAGGATTCTCATTAGATGATTTTAGTGGGAAAGGGTCTTCAGCACCCAATCTTTTTATTAAAATTCAGAAAGATAAAAAGGTTTACGATCTCTCTAACTTATATAATAAGACAGTAATTAAAGCAATTGATTCCGAAGGGGAGTCTTTAGCTTCCAAAACTTCTAAAAGAAGAGAAGAGATTTTCCAACTAGGTCAGGATGGTTTATTGGATTATATGAAAAATGCTATAGAGTACATTCAATTCAATCAAACCGCTTATAATTCTGCCCAAAACATCCATAAAAACATCTATTTATTAGGAATAAGCTGGTATTTTAATGAAAAAATGCAAAGCTATAAACAGGAAGAGGGTATCCAGTTTTTATCTGATACCACTCAATTTTTAAATGACATTATTGGCACAGATCCAGCAGAAAGCCCTTTTGTATATGAGAAAATGGGGAGCTTCTACGATAATTTTCTGATGGATGAATTTCAGGATACCTCTACTTTACAGTGGCAGAATTTTAAACCTTTAATTGAAAATTCTTTGGCCGAAGGAAGTGAGAATTTGGTGGTGGGAGATATCAAACAATCTATCTATAGATGGAGGGGTGGTGATTGGCGATTATTACTTAAGGGCTTAAAAGAAGACATTGCCCCCCACTATTATGATGAGCGATCATTAATTCACAATTACAGGAGCAAGCCCAATGTGATTGATTTTAATAATCAACTGTTTAATGAATTGCCCGGCCTCATTAAAGACTATGCGCTCGGAAGAAAATCAAATTCTTTTACTTCAGAAGTCGAAAACCTTTTGCAAGATTTGGCGATGGCCTATGAGGATGTAGCTCAGGAAAAGAAGAAGGAATATCCCTATAATGGTTATGTTGCCTTGCGCTTTTTTGATCAGGAGGAGGCCGAAGCTGATGAAGCTGAAAAAGTAACATGGTTTCAACCGGCTTTACAACGATTTGCTAAGGACCTTGAGCAATTACAAGATACCGGACTTAAGTTGAAAGATGTTGGAATATTGATTAGAACTAAAAAAGAGGGAATCGAGATTCAGGATTTCCTGGAAGATTATCAGCTGGCAAATCCTGTGAAAGCTTCTCAATATAATTACAACATTATATCTGATGAAACACTCTTATTGCATAATGCTCATATCGTTAATTTCCTTTTAAACTGCTTTCAATATTTGTATACTGAGGATAATATTGCTTTGGCTCAAATGAAGTTTTATTATCAAAAGATTATTGGTACAGCCAATTTAACGGTACATGAAATTGTGAAAGTGGATGGTGGTGAGGATTACCTTCCTGAGGAATTTTTACAAATCAAAAAACAATTATTAAGCCTCAATCTGCTGGAAATGAGCGAAAGGCTTATTCAGGTTTTTAAACTGAAAATTATCCAAAAAGAAAAGGCCTATTTGTCAGCTTTCCAGGACGTATTGTTGGACTTTGGTAATAAAGGGGGAATACCTGATTTTATGGAATGGTGGGAGCAAAACCAGGGTTCGTATGCCATTAAATTACAAGCAGGAGAAAATGCGGCACGGATGATGACCATTCACAAGGCCAAAGGTCTTGAGTTTAAAGTTTGTATGATCCCTCTTTTGGACTGGTCTGTTACACATCATGTTAGTAAAGCTCCAGTATTATGGCTGAGTACAGCAGAAACCCAATTCTCAGAAATTCCTTTTGTGCCTGTGAAACATTCTTCTGCTTTAAAAAACTCTGTTTTCTCGCTGGATTATTGGGAGGAAGAAGTTAAGAGTTTTCTCGATAATTTAAATTTATTATATGTGGCACTTACACGAGCAGGGGATGCCTTATTAGTGAATACTAACGGTAAATCTAATGCACAATATATATCTTCCTTGCTCAGGAAATATGCTGAAGATCAGGTTGATTTTTGGGATGAGGATAATCAGTGTTTAATAATTGGTAGTGTATCTGATTTTGCCAAAATGGCCGAAGAAAAGGAAAATGTTGATTCAGCCGCTCAAGTACATACTGTTGATTTGAAATATTATGAAAGCCATCAATGGCAGGAAAAATTACAGATTAAGCAATCAAATGTATTAAAAGTTGAAGAAGAAGGACTTTCAAAAACTGATATAGGCATCCAGGTGCATGATGTGTTTTCAAAATTAAAACGGGTGCAAGATTTACCTCTTTTAATGCAAAAACTGAAAGCACAGGAAACGATAAGCAAGGAAGATTATCAAAAAATTCTTGATTTGGTGGAAGGTAATTTGCAAATGGATAGTCCATTACGCGAATGGTTTGATACTGACTGGACTGTTAAGACTGAAGCACCTGTTTTACTGCAGGACGGATCCCTTATACGGCTTGACAGGGTGTTGCTTAAAGATAAGGAGGCTAGAATTTTAGATTTTAAAACCGGAATTGCGGGACTTGAGAATAAGAAAGATCAAAAGCAGCTTAATTTCTATAGAACCAGCCTGAAAAATATAGGCTATGACAAAGTTACAGCTCACATTGCTTATTTAGATCCTCTGGAAATTGTTGAGGTGAGTTAATTAGGCTCTTTATTAAATATTAAATTGAAATAAAATTGAAAAAATAAATTGCCTGCTTACTGTAATCAGTCAGGCATCTTAAGATATATGCACAATACATTTTTAGAAGACATAGCCCAGGAATTGTACGCTGAACTAGGAGAAGGTATAGCCGAGTGGCAGATTATATTTCCAAACAGACGTGCGGGTTTGTTTTTCAACAGAGCCTTAAGAAAACTGATCAATAAGCCTATTTGGGCTCCGGAAGTAATGGCAATAGAGGACTTTGTGAAGCAACAAAGCGATTACGCTGTACCAGATCAGTTGAGCCTTGTTTTCTCACTTCATGAAGTATTTCAAAAGCATTCGCCCTTTAAAGAAAATTTTGAACAATTCTATTTCTGGGGAGATCTGCTTGTAAAGGACTTTAATGATGTTGATCATTATATGGCTGATTCCCGCCCTCTTTTTGCCAATCTTTCGGAATGGAAAGAAATGGCTAATACCGATTTTCTATTGCCTGAGCAGATTGTGCTGATAGAGCGCTTCTGGAAAAGCTTTGAAGCGAAACCCATAGAGGCACAGGAGAAATTCCGCAGGAACTGGGATATTCTATTTCCTGTCTATAATGACTTTAAAGCCAAATTAGCTGCAGAAAACAAAGCTTATAATGGAATGCTCTATCGGGAGTTCACTGATAGCTTAAAGAAAGGAGAGATTGAACTTAGTGGAAAGCTGATTTTTGCTGGCTTTAATGCGCTTACCAAAACAGAGGAAGTAATTATTTCTGAAGCTGTAAAACAGGGAGCAAAAGTTTTTTGGGATATGGATGCTTATTATGCAGCTCCTGACCAGACCACACAGGAAGCAGGTAATTTTTTCAGGGAATATGCTAAAAAATCAGTTTTAGGAAAAACTTTCCCTAAGGAAATGCCTGACCGGATAATGAAGCAAAGTCCGGAAATAAAGGTGACAGAAGTAAAAGGGAATATAGCACAGGCTAAATTTTTAGGCCAGTTATTGCAACAAGAAAACCTTGAGTTTCCTGAAAAGACAGCTGTTATTTTAGGAGATGAAAGTTTGCTTTTCCCGGTGTTGTACGCCTTACCTAAGGAGGTAACCAAAGTAAATGTCACCATGGGTTACCCTTTACGCTTTGCCTCCATTTATCAGCTCATGCACGCCTGCCTTCAATTGCAAAAGAATAAAAGAGTAGAAAAAATACAGATTAGTTTTAACCACAGAGATGTTTTAAAAATATTAAAGCATCCTTTTGTGGGTAATATCCTTCAGGATGCTGCTAAACATAATATTGATAATGTTGAAAAGCAGAATATGATAAGAGTTGGCCTTAAAGATTTAGAAGAGGCTGAACATCCGCTCAATCAAATGATCTTCAAAGATGCTTCTGATAATTATTTCAGCTATCTAAAACAAATTTTACAATATGTGCACCAGGAGAAATTAGAGGCAACAGAGCAGGAGTTTATTTCTGAAATCTATAAAAACATACAGCAGTTAGAGAATATTGTAGAGCAGTTTAATCTTGAACTGGATATTAATGCTTTTATCAGGTTGTTTAACAGAATTATACAATCCCTACGTGTGCCCTTTTCCGGAGAGCCATTGGAAGGTTTACAGATTATGGGAGTATTGGAATCACGTAATCTGGATTTTGAGAATGTATTCTTTCTCAGTATGAGTGAAGATAATTTCCCAGGTGGAGCCACTACCCAATCTTTTATCCCTTATAACATCCGAAAAGCTTATGGTTTGCCTACTTTGGAACAGCGTGATGCCATCTATGCTTATTTGTTTTACCGCTTATTACAGCGCAGTAGAAAAGTACATTTGATTTATAATAGCGATAATAGTGGAGGAAAAGGAGGGGAGCCAAGTCGGTATTTATTGCAACTGCAGTATGGCTCAGGAATTAAAACACTTGATATTCAACAGCAAATGCTGAATCAGGAACCTCAGGCGGCCACTGCCTTGCCAATTACCATTGAAAAAGATGAGAGTATACGCGACATACTGACTCAGTACAGTATTCCGGGTAAAAGGAAACTGTCAGCTTCCGCTTTAAAAACATATTTCAATTGTAGGTTGCAATTTTACTTCAGATATATAGCAGGTTTGAAGGAAAAAGAAGAAGTGAGCGAAGAGTTGGACGCAGCTGATTTTGGAAATATCCTTCACCATGTGATGGAAGATTTATACAAACCCTTGTTGGGTGAACAATTAACTGAAGATAAAATTTTCCAGCTTAAAAAAGATTCTATGAAGCTTATTGAGAAAGAGTTTCAGGAATTATATGGTAAAGAAGGAGAGGAGTTTGTATTTGAAGGTCGCAATATCATCATCAGAGATGTGGTAAAGCGGATGGTAGATCAGATTTTGGATTATGATACTGGAATAGCACCATTTACTGTGATGGAAGTGGAAGGTGAATACCAAGTGGAATTTCCTTTGAAGAGCGGGAAATCTGTCTTTTTGGGTGGTTCTATTGATCGACTTGACCAATTGGGAGAAAGCATCAGAGTAATCGATTATAAATCAGGGGGAGATGAAGTAAAATTCCCGGATGTTTCCAGCTTGTTTGATCGTGATCATCCTAAACGAAATGGGGCTGCTATGCAAACATTAATGTACGCCTATCTTTATCTGAAGAAATCAGGAATGCCTGAAGGTAAATCCTTGGTGCCAGGTTTATACAATGGTAAGGGGTTGTTTGCCTCAGATTTTTCTGAGAAACTGAAAATAGGTAAAAATGAACTGACTAATG
>JBEPWY010000046.1:0-14923 GCA_041642185.1 Marivirga sp. | reverse complement strand
AGGAGGCTTTGAAAAATCCTATTGATAAAGAAGAAAATGAGGCAGAAGATGAACAAATGACATCTGTTGCAAGAAATGAAAAAGCAAATACTGCCTTATGAGCATGCGCCTCAAAATAATGCTTTCGTATTGTGTATTTGATGACATTCAAAACGTCAAGCGAATCGTGATGGAAACCAGTGAAGGTGCTTTTGGGGTCTTACCAAAAAGATTGGACTTTGTGGCAGCTCTGGTGCCGGGTATTTTTACTTATGAAACAGATAGTGAGCATTTTATAGCTATAGATGAGGGTATAATGGTTAAAGCGGGAGATGAGGTATGGGTATCAGTACGCAATGCCATTCGGGGAGCAAGTCTTCAGGAACTTCAAGAATCGGTGAATAACTCATTTAAACAGCTTGATGAAAATGAAAAGGAGCAGCGTTCTGCAATGGCTAGGATGGAAAGTGGATTCATTTTGAGTCTGGAAAGATTTAGAGAGCACTTTCATGAATGATAAAGATAAAAAACATGTAACCGAGCTAAGTAAAAAAGTTGGCGATAAAGCCAAAAGAAAACTCAAAGCGCAACGAAAACCTCCAAACGTATGGTCAGGTTTAGGCATGTTTGGGTTAATTGGCTGGTCAATTGTGGCTCCTACATTAGCAGGAGCAGCATTGGGAATCTGGCTAGATCAGCATTATTCCCAATCTTTCTCCTGGACCTTGAGTTTATTACTTCTAGGTTTAGTAATTGGTTGTTTGCTTGCTTGGCAATGGGTAAATAAAGAACATAAGGATATAAACAAAGATGATGATGAATGAAACAGATTTTTTAATTTTAGCACTGCTTATCGGCTTAATTTTAGGTATGCTTTTCTTTGGTGGCTTATGGTTTACAGTAAGAAAAGCAACAGTATCTAAAACTCCAATCTTGTGGTTTTTGGGGAGTCTGATTATCCGATCGTGCATTGTAGTACTAGGATTCTATTATGTGATGCAACGGGGTAACTTGCTTAATAGCCTTATTACTATGGCAGGTTTTATTGTTGCCAGAATGATGGTAGTTCGCCTAAGTAAAGCTTATGAAATAAGAATTAGTGGTGTAAAGAAAAACAACTTAAAAAAAGTGATGAATCATGAAGATTAGCCCAGACGAAACCGTTTTTTGGGAATATGGTTTTTTTTCTTTAAACCTCACCATAGTCACCACCTGGGCCATCATGCTTCTGTTGGTTATCACATCCGTGCTAATAACTCGTAGACTAAAACCCGATATACAAATCTCCCGCTGGCAATGCTTTCTGGAAATGGTGGTCACAATCATCAATCAACAAATCAGAGAACTGGGATTAAAACAACCTGAAAAATACATAGGCTTTTTAGGGACTCTGTTCTTGTTCATTGCCATGGCCAATCTTTTAATTATACTACCGTGGTATGAACCCCCAACTGGGTCACTTTCTACTACAGCAGGACTCGCTATTTCTGTACTTTTTGCGGTTCCATATTTCGGTATTAAAAATAGTGGCTTAAAGAACTATTTAAAATCGTACATCAAACCAACATTTATCATGCTGCCCTTTAACCTCATTAGCGAAATGTCACGCACAGTTGCATTGACGGTCCGTCTGTTTGGCAACATCATGAGTGGTGGAATGATACTAGCCATTTTATTGAGTATTGCACCATTTATATTCCCCATTGTAATGACGGCTTTGGGGCTTTTAACTGGAATGGTGCAGGCCTATATTTTCAGCATTCTGGCAACAGTTTATATTGCTGCTGGTATTCAAAGTAGCGAGAAAAAATTAGTTAAAGGACACATAACAAATAAACAAAAGGAGGTTCAAAATGGATAGTATTTCAATAATTGCAATTGTTTCAATCATTACGTCAGGAGTCACTACCGCAATTGGCTGCATGTTTCCGGCAATAAGTGAAGGGAAGGCCGTCGTTTCTGCTTTACAATCGGTCGCTCAACAACCGGATGCAGCACCCACCATTACTAGAACCCTATTTGTAGGTTTAGCCATGATTGAATCCACGGCCATTTATTGTTTTGTACTATCTATGATTCTCATATTTGCAAACCCATTTTGGAACCTAATTATAGCCCAGTAAAGACATGGAAATCAACTGGTTTACTGTCATTGCTCAGGTCATTAATTTCTTCATTTTGGTTTGGCTACTAAAACGGTTTCTATACAAACCCATTTTGAGAGCAATAGACGAACGGGAAAGCAAAATTGCTACTCAGTTGAAAGAGGCAGAAGTGAAAAAAGCGGAAGCATTAAAAGAACAAAAAGACTTTGAACAAAAAAATAGAGCCTTCAATCAGGATAAGAAGGATAGAATAGATAAAATGATAGAAGAAACTAATGAAGAACGACAAAAACTTATGGATAAAGCTAGGGTCGATGCAGAAGTTTTATCAAAAAAATTAGTCAACGCTGCACAAAAGCGTCACCACGAGGAACAAATGCTGCTTAACAGGAAAATACTGGAAGAGGTATTTGCTATATCAAGCAAAGCTCTTACCGACTTAGCCTCCTCTGATTTAGAAGAACTATTGGTAGAAGCTTTTACCAAACGCTTGATGGCATTAGAGGGGAACGAACTGAAAAACTTAAAAATGGCATTTAAAAGCTCCTCCGAAAAATTATTAGTTAGAACTGCATTTCCGCTGACTGCAAAACAACAAAAAGAGCTGAACCAGGCATTCGATGAGGTGCTTGATTCGGAAACCTCAATCAAATTTGAGGTAACTCCTATCTTAATTGGAGGAATAGAATTAAGTACACATGAATTCAAACTAGCATGGAGCATTTCAGAATACCTCCACGCATTTGAAAAATCTATTTCCAAAACAACCCAAACGAAAACTGTTCCATTAATATGGGGAAAATAAGATGTCAGATCCTAAAACAGACCATACCGTCCCTAATGTTTTAACTCAATTGCAGGAAGCAAGAGAAGCTTATACATTTCATTTTTCTCCACAAGAAGTAGGTTATGTTGAGAGTGTATCGGCAGGTATTGTCATAGTTTCCGGACTACCCGGTGTCGGGTTTGAGGAATTATTGCAATTTTCTGATGAATTATTTGGTATTGCTTACAACATTGATGCAGAAGAAGTTGGTGTAATCCTGTTGGGAGATGACGCTTTGCTGAACGTGGGTGACGAAGTGAAAAGAACCTATCACGTTATGGACATTCCTGTGGGTGAAGAATTGATCGGCAGGATTATTAACCCTTTGGGTAAAGAAGTAGATGGAAAGGGCCCTGCTTTAACATCAAAAAGACTTCCCATAGAGCGAACTGCCACCGCCATCATGGATCGCGCCCCAGTTGCTATACCCTTGCAAACAGGTTTGAAAGTAATTGATGCTCTTGTCCCAATTGGTCGCGGACAACGAGAATTGATTTTGGGAGATCGGCAAACAGGAAAAACGACAATTGCTATTGACACCATCATTAACCAAGCCGATAAGAATGTAATATGCATTTATTGTGGCATCGGTCTGCGTGCCTCCATGGTAGCCAAACTCATTGGCAACCTAAAAGAAAAGGGAGCTATGGCATATACCGTTGTAATGGTAACAGAAGGAAATGACCCTCCAGGATTGAAATACATTGCCCCTTATGCTGCCACAAGTATTGCAGAACATTTCATGGAGCAGGGCCATGATGTATTGATTGTTTATGATGACCTGACTCACCATGCCAGAGCTTATCGTGAACTATCCCTACTATTAAGAAGACCTCCTGGACGCGAAGCCTTTCCAGGTGATATTTTTTACATCCATTCGAGATTATTGGAACGATCAACACATCTAAGCGAAAAACTTGGTGGTGGGTCCTTAACAGCATTGCCCATTATAGAAACTGAAGCACAAAATATATCTGCTTATATTCCTACTAATCTTATCTCCATTACCGATGGGCAAATATACCTGTCTCCTAAATTATTTGAACTAGGAATTTTACCGGCAGTAGATGTAGGCAAGTCAGTTTCTCGAGTGGGTGGAAAAGCCCAATTAACTAGCTATCGATCCGTGATAGGCAACCTGAAGCTTGCCTATTCACAATTTGAGGAATTAGAGAATTATGCCCGATTTGGCACACGACTGGATGAAGAAACCCGAAAAACCATTGAACACGGCAAAAGAATCCGGAGCTGGTTGGTACAACGTGAATTCCAACCACTATCTGTTGCAGAGCAAATAGTGGTACTCTTGGCCTTAACTAAGGGCTACTTTGATAGCATTCCTGTTGAAAAGTTACAGGATGCTGAAGCAGAATTGCAGAAGAAAAGTAGAGAGTTAGATCCTGAGGTGAACAAACGCTTGTTTTCTACTGAGAAAATGTCGGATTCTGATCATGATGCTATTTTAAAAATGGCCAAAATGACCCTCTCCCCTTTCCAGGAACAACCCAAAACTACTGAAGATATTAACTGATGGATACCTTAGCCAATTTACAACAAAAATTATCAGGGGCAGAAGACCTGAAATCTGTGGTCCGTTCCATGAAAGCAATGGCTGCATCCAATATCGGACAATATGAAACGGCAGTCAGTGCGCTCGGTGAATATTATAAGACCATTGCCTTAGGAATTTTGGCCTATTTCAAACAGCAGCCAACTTCTACTTTAAACAAGCAGCCAAGAATATCCATTCAGAAAGAAAATCTTCATTGTTGCATAGTATTTGGTTCTGATCAAGGGCTAGTTGGCCAATTCAATGATACTCTTGCTGATTTTGTGGCTGCCTACTTGGCTGATTTTCAGGGAAAGAAAGTGATTTGGGTAATAGGTGAACGCATGGAGCTGAAACTGGCAGATAGGGGCTTCAATATTACCCAAAAATTTGCAGTACCAAGTGCCATTGAGGCTGTGACACCGCTAGTAGGTCAACTCATTCAAAGTAGTGAGGAAAGAATTGAAAATGGAGATTTCCAAACCTGCCATGTTTTCCATAACCGACCTAAAATCGGAATAGGATACACGTCAGTCGTACAGCATTTATTACCACTGGATGAGAAATGGGAACAACATTTTATGAAACTTAAGTGGCCAACAACGCTTATTCCTCAGATAGCCGGTAGTAGCAAAAATACACTATTAGCCCTTATCCACGAATTTCTTTTTGCTACGCTTTTTAAAGCATGTGCAGAGTCTTTAGCAAGTGAAAATGCCAGTCGGCTAGTGGCTATGCAACGCGCTGAGAAGAACATTTTAGAATTGTTAGACACGCTGAGCCACCAATACCACCAATTACGTCAGGGCTTAATTGATGAAGAGCTTTTTGATGTTATTTCTGGCTTTGAAGCATTGAAAAATAAGCGTTAACATTGGCACCATTACAGTTATTGATGAAACTAAATCCAAAGGCAACCTCACGCAGACCATGTATTCTATCGTGGGAATAGACGATGGATTGGCCATCATCATTTTCGGGTTGATAAGTCCTATAGTCATCTTTCTTGTTTCCCATTCAGGCGGTATTTTAACTCTGGAAAGTAATTTTGGGCTTCCCAAATCAGGTTATTTCGCGAAAGTAGGACTCAGCATTTTGTTGAGTGGAGTTACTGCTACTCTATTGATTTGGCTGACTTGTTTTAAAAATTTTCACGATGGGTTATTGCTTATTTTTCAAATACATGTGTTTTGTGTCAATTCGAACAATCATTTATCTTCAAACAAAGCACAAAAAAAGGCCATTTAAGGCCTCTTTTATCTAAAATCAATGTTCAAACTTTTTTAAACATGTTCAAACTTTAATATCAAACCCCACACCGAAGAATCCAGATGCTATAAGCACTACTCTACCGTAACACTTTTAGCCAAATTCCTAGGCTGATCTACATTACAATTTCTCATTACCGCAATGTGGTATGACAATAATTGTAAAGGAATAGTAGCCACCATCGGCATTAAGGCATCGTGTGTTCCAGGTACTTCAATGGTAAAATCTACCATACCTGGAATTAATGAATCTCCTTCAGAAACTATAGCAATAACTTTTCCTTTTCTGGCCTTTACTTCCTGTATATTAGATACAATTTTATCATAAGAGCTATCGCGTGTTGCAATTACCACAACAGGCATTTCCTCGTCAATCAGGGCAATAGGTCCATGTTTCATCTCCGCAGCCGGATACCCTTCTGCGTGTATGTAAGATATCTCCTTTAGCTTTAAAGCACCTTCCAATGCAACAGGGAAATTATAGCCTCTGCCTAAGTATAGGAAATTCCTTGAATCCTTAAACATTTCGGCAATCTTTTTCACCTGATCATCAGTTTTAAGCGCTTTCTCAACTTTAGAAGGAATAGTTTCTAATTCTGCGAGTAAGGATCTATAACGTTGTTCCGCCATAGTACCCTTTCTGTGAGCCACCCTTAATGCAATCATTGTTAACACTGTTAACTGTGCAGTAAAAGCTTTTGTACTGGCAACACCAATTTCTGGTCCGGCGTGAGTGTAAACTCCTTCATGAGAAACTCTTGAGATAGATGAACCCACAACGTTACATACTCCAAGCACAATAGCGCCTTTGGCTTTAGCTAATTCCATAGCTGCCAACGTATCTGCTGTTTCACCTGATTGAGAGATAGCAATTACAATATCTCCCTCTCTAATAATAGGATTTCTATACCTGAATTCTGAAGCATATTCAACTTCAACAGGTATCCGACAGAATTCTTCAAAAATATATTCTGCTACCAAACCTGCATGCCATGAGGTGCCACAAGCTATTATTACTATTCTTTTAGCATTTGTTAAAGCATTGGCATATTCTCTAATTCCACCTAATACCAATTTCCCATCATTGGCAATAAGTCTACCTCGGAAACAATCTTTGATGGATTTTGGCTGCTCAAAAATCTCTTTAAGCATGAAATGTTCATATCCGCCCTTTTCAATGGCTTCAAGTTCCATATCAACTTTCTGGATATAAGGCGTCATTTTCACATCTTTTGTATCCCTGATGGTTAATTCCCCATCCTTAATAACGGCAATTTCGTAATCGTTTACATAAATCACCTCATTGGTATACTCCACTATAGGGGAAGCATCCGAAGCAAGGAAAAATTCATCTTTACCAACTCCAATCACCATAGGACTACCTTTTCGGGCTGCTATTAATTGTTTCGGGTGGTCATCAGACATAATAACAATGGCATAAGCACCAATTACTTTGGTTAATGCCAGCCTTACTGCTTCTTCTAAGCTACCATCATTATTATTAAATATATCTTCAATGAAATTAATAAAAACTTCAGAATCGGTTTCACTCTTAAAAGTATATCCTTTATTCTCCAGGTCTTGTTTGAGAGCTGAATAATTTTCAATTATTCCGTTATGAATAATAGCAAGCTTACCACTTTGAGAAAAATGCGGATGTGCATTTACATCATTTGGTTCACCATGCGTTGCCCAACGTGTATGGCCTATTCCAATGGTACTATTAAGCGTATCATTCTTAATAAACTCTTCTAATTCGCTTACTTTCCCCTTCTTTTTATACACTTTTAAGCCGCCATTCATCAATGCAATTCCTGCACTGTCATAACCACGGTACTCCAACCTCTTAAGTCCCTTTATTATAACATCAGAAGCTTTCCGGTGTCCTATATACGCTACAATTCCACACATATAAATTTTTTTTACTTAAACGTGGTATAATATACCTTCATTTTGATTTGAGATTTGTCTACTAAGAAATTGTCGAAATTCCCTATTTGCAATAAAGGAGTTTCATCAAAAGGATTAGCATTTCTATTTATGATTCTACTCATAGGCAATACAGTATATTCAGGATTCCAGAAACCTGGATTATCATAAATTTCCTGAAGAAAAAAGCTTATATCAGCATTAATAATTTTTTTCTCGTCATTGTATAAAAGTGAAGCAGGAGAATCCGTACTTTCCTGATCGGCTACTGCTCCTTGTGATGTAAAATTCCTTTGCACTGCGCGAAAAAAACCTCCTTCTCTATCAATATTTCCCTCTTCGTCTAGGATAAAAGGAACTATAAATTCTGGGGGCCTTTTTTGAGTTGATCTGGTATTTACCAACTCAAAATCTGGATTGGCAATAACTAATTCAGCTTTATTGATTAGCATATAATCAACAGTATCAATAAACTCGATAAAAGGTCTAAAATTTATCCTTGGAAAAATCCCTATCATGTTGTTAAAATAGATTTTAGATGGGTCGGTTAGGTCAAAAGATTTCTTTCCTGAATAATCTGAAGGTATTAAAGAGCCGGTTTCAAATTCAATCTCAGTAAAACTTGATCCTGATAAATTGAATCTTACACTACTAATTGTATCAGCCCCCGGGTTTTCATATACTACCTCAATATAAGAGGCAGACCTTCCCAAATTAAGACCTTGAATTGCATCAGTACTTTCTAAACTCTCAATTTTAAAACCTTTTAGCGCGAGTCCCACTTCAGCATCTGAATAACTTTCATTACGAATATTACTCAGCATCTTCTCACCTATTGAAGACGCTATTTGCATCGAAACTGTTAATGTATCTGAAGGCTCAATTAAGATATTTGATTGCCCCACTTCTGTTTCCGCTGGAATTGCATCATTAATAGTATAGGTCTTATTTGATAATGTATCACTCAGCTGGCTTATTTTAAAAGTTTGTTCATTTGAAAAGTTGTCTCCATAAAAATAATTGAAGTTCATATAAAAGTTCACACTTTTAACAATAGCATCTTGTTTTACAGAATCTCTTACGAAACCCTCCTGCAATATCGATGCAAAATAGCCATTAGCTTTAACATTACCGATTTGAGGATCGTTATACTGCCCAAAATAAATTCTCCCTTCTGAATTAGTAACATTATTAGAGCTCACTAAAACAGTATCAAAAGCTGCTTGCGTTACATCTAAAGGTAATTCAACAAATCGTAATTCCGTATTACCTGCACCCGGCACCAAATCACCGGTTACTTCAATAGGCTCTTCACATGATTGGAAAAACAGGGCCAGTAGAATTACCGGCCCTAAAAAAAATACTGGCTTAACCTGCCAATTCTGTATATAAATTGAAATAGGATTCAGAAAAACCTTCTCCTTTTTCAATTGTCTCAACTCTTTTATCTTCATCAAATGTTGAAAATAACTCATCCAAATTTTCTTTAAACTCATCTCCTGCTTTAATTACTGCGTCGGCATATTGCGCCCCAATTTTGATAAACCCTTCAAAATCTCCTGATTCCAGATTAGATAACATGCTATCATCAATATCAAGCATTTTTACCTTGTCCAGCAAATCTGTCCCAAATTTATGAGAGAATTCCGTATTATACACAGTAAATATAGATTTTGCGTCTTTAAATATCGGATCATTCTTATAAGTGGTTTTAAGATACATTGGAATCAGACTTGTCATCCAGTCATTACAATGTACTACATCTGGTGCCCAGCCTAATTTTCTTACGGTTTCTAACGCTCCTTTACAGAAGAAAATTGCTCTTTCATCATTATCCGCATAAAAATTATTTTCCTTATCATGGAAAACAGACTTACGCTGGAAATAATCTTCATTATCAATAAAATAGACTTGCAATTTAGCATTAGGTATGGATGCCACCTTTATAATTAAAGGTTTTTCTTCCTCTCCTACTGAAATATTAATTCCGGATAAACGAACTACTTCATGTAATCTGTTTTTTCTTTCGTTAATAAGGCCGAAGCGCGGTACTAATATTCGTATTTCCATTCCACGCTCTTGCATGGCCTGAGGAAGCTTTCTTACGAAATCTGCAACTTCTGAAGTTTTTAAAAATGGATTTATTTCGTTGGCTACGTAGAGAATTCGAAGCTTTGACATATGTTTATTTGATTTGATTAATTCATAAACGAAGCACAAAAATACAAAAATTTATGCTATTTCCATTAATTTTTCTCATAAAAAGCTAGTTTTGTTCTCAAACTTTATAATTTAGCGCATTTTTTATGACAATATGCGAGTCAATATCTGATATACAAGCTGTTATAGCAAAACACCGTCTCAATGGAGAGAGCATAGCTTTTGTGCCAACAATGGGCGCACTACACGATGGGCATTTAAGGCTGGTTGATGCCGCTAGAAAAAAAGCAGATAAGGTAGTGTGCAGTATTTATGTTAACCCTACACAATTCAATAATGCCGAGGATCTAAAAAACTATCCCCGACATATAAAGGAGGATATCAAAAAACTGGAATCAGTAGGCTGCAACATATTATTTACACCTTCAGATGATATAATGTATCACACTTCTTCTACATTGAAATTTGATTTTGGCCATTTAGATAAGGTAATGGAGGGTGCGTTCAGGCAAGATCACTTTAGCGGTGTAGCCTTAGTAGTTTCTAAATTTTTCCATATAGTTCAGCCTGATTTTGCTTTTTTCGGACAAAAGGATTTACAACAACTCACCATCATCAGAAAACTGGTTTATGAATTGCTCTTTAATGTGGAAATAAATTCCGTTCCTATCCAAAGGGAAAAAGACGGGCTGGCCATGTCCTCAAGAAATAGCAGGCTTACTAAAGAGGGGCGTAAGGAGTCGGTCATCTTTTTTCAAGCTTTGAACACTGCCAGGGAACTGTTGCTTAAAGGAACCGACAGGGAAGCAACTATTGAAGCAATAGAAGAACTTTTTTTGGGGAGTTTAGCCAAGCTGGAATATTTCGAAATAGCAGATGACACAGATTTAAAACCAAAACATGAGAATTTTTTACAGCCTGACACTGTTCTTTGCATTGCGGGTTATGTAGGAAACATAAGATTAATAGATAACATGTATTTAATTTCATAACTTTGCATCCCAATTGAAAAATAACAATATGTTAATTGAGGTTTTAAAGTCAAAAATTCATAGAGTAAAGGTTACACAGGCCGAACTACACTACGTAGGCAGCATTACCATTGATGAAGATATAATGGAAGCTTCCAATATTATTGAAAATGAAAAGGTGCAAATCGTTAATGTAAATAATGGTGAGCGTCTGGAAACTTATGTAATTAAGGGTGAGAAAGGAAGCGGTATGGTTTGCCTTAACGGACCTGCTGCACGTAAAGTGCAGGTAGGCGATATTATTATCATTATAAGTTATGCCCATATGGATTTTGAAAAAGCTAAATCCCACAAACCAACTTTGGTTTTCCCGGATTCCAACAATAAACTAAACTAAAATTTGAGAAGAGGGATAAAAGCTTTCTTGAAGTATAGCATATCTCTTGCTATAGCTATAATTCTATTTTGGTATCTGTATAAGGATATGAACTTATCAGATATGCTTGAAGAATTTAATAAAGCGGATCTACGCTGGGTGTATCTTTCTATCTTTTTAGCTATTCTCAGTCATTTAGTGAGAGCCTGGCGCTGGAACATGCTTTTGGAGCCTATGGGGTATAAACTAAAAACTGCAAGAACTTTTCTAGCAGTTATGGTGGGCTACCTAGCTAATTTTCTGGTTCCCAGAATGGGTGAAATCTCACGCTGTGGCATTATTCATAAAACAGACGAAGTACCGATAAGTAAAGGAATAGGCAGTGTAGTAACAGAACGGGTAATAGATTTATTATGCCTTATTACAATTGTAATTATTACATTGTTTTTAGAATTCGACAGGCTTAGTTTATTTTTTGCGGACCTGTTGGCTCAAAAAACTGAAGGAGTGGATAATAACTTCGTACAAATAGGGGGAGTATTATTATTTCTTCTCGCCATAACTTCATTAGTATTTTTTTTACTCAAAAGAAACCATCAAAGGCTTAAAAAAAACCAACTTTATAATAAAGTTGTTTTCTTTTTAAGACAGATGGTAGAAGGTATATTATCTATAAGGCATTTAAAAAGACCAACTTACTTTTGGGTAAGTACGTTTTTAATGTGGGTTCTGTATTATTTAATGACGTATGTTGTCATATACAGCCTTGATGCCACCTCAGGACTTTCCATAACAGCAGGTTTTACCTTGTTAGTGCTTGGTGGGCTGGGAATGGCCGCTCCTGTACAGGGAGGGATTGGGGCATTCCACTATTTAATGAGCGCAGGTTTATTATTATATGGTATCCCGGAAAATACGGGCATATTTTTTGCGTTCCTTGTACATACAACTAATTCCCTGGCAATTATGTTGATAGGGATATTGTCTTTATTTATAAGTATGATTATTCCGAAAAGGAAAGCTAATTTAGATTATGTCAACAGCTGAAAAAATATTTCAGGCAGACCAGCTTTTTCAGCTTAGGAAAACCTGGAAACAAGGAGGAGAAAAAGTGGTGTTTACAAACGGTTGTTTTGATATTTTACACCTGGGACATGTAGATTACCTTGAAAAAGCTGCTGCTAAAGGAAGTAAATTAATAGTGGCATTAAATACAGATGCCTCTGTTAAAAAATTAAAAGGCCCTGATAGACCTATTAATAACGAGTACGCAAGGGCTCGAATAATAGCCGCTCTTGAATTTGTTGATGCGGTTACTTTGTTTTCGGAAAACACTCCGGAGCAGCTTATTAATTCATTGCTTCCTGATATATTAATTAAAGGCAGTGATTATAAAATAAGCAACATTGTAGGCGCAGATATCGTAAGCCGAAATGGTGGAAAAGTGGAAACTATAGAAATGGTGGAGGGGTACTCCACCACTAGTATTATAAATCAAATTAAATAGGGAAAAAATAAATGATCATTGTAATTATTATAGTATTTGCTATTGTAAGTTTTTCAGTACAAACACGACTCAAGAATAAATTTAAAAAATATTCAAAGGTATCATTAAGCTCGCAGTTAACAGGAAAAGAAGCGGCTGAAAAAATGCTGAAGGATAATGGAATATATGATGTAAAGGTGATTTCGGTGGCCGGCCAATTGACCGACCATTATAACCCTTCCAATAAAACGGTTAATTTAAGTTCTGAAGTATACGGACATAGATCAGTCGCTGCTGTGGCTATTGCGGCTCATGAAGTGGGCCATGCGGTACAGCACGCTAAAGCTTACGCTTTTCTTGAAATGCGATCAGCAATGGTGCCAATACAGAATGTTAGTGGTAAAATCATAAATTTTGTATTTATGGCTATGCTTTTTGGGGCTTTCTTTTTGGAAAGTCTAATTAGTTTTGATTTGGCAATGATGGTAATTATAGGTTGCTATACGGTGTTTACTTTATTTGCATTTGTTACATTACCGGTAGAGTTTGATGCCAGTAAAAGAGCGCTGGCATGGATTACATCATCCGGGGCGGCAAATCCAAAGGAATATGATATGGCCAAAGATTCACTTAAATGGGCAGCGATGACATACGTTGTAGCAGCCATTGCTTCTTTAGTTACACTATTATACTATGTGATGATGATGTTAGGTGGCCGGGATTAATGGATTTTTCCTATATTTGCAAAACTTTCAAGGGAACATCCTGTTTCTCACATATTACTTTAAAAATTATTACAAATGAATTTTCAACTTACAGAAGAACATTTAGCCGTTCAGGCCGCCGCAAGAGATTTTGCACAGAATGACTTATTACCTGGTGTAATAGAAAGAGATACTAAAGAAATTTTCCCTGAAGAGCAGGTGAAAAAAATGGGTCAGTTAGGCTTTATGGGCATGATGGTGGACCCAAAATATAATGGTGGCGGAATGGATACCATATCGTACATTCTGGCAATGGAAGAAATTTCCAAGATAGATGCTTCTGCTTCTGTTTGTATGTCGGTAAATAATTCATTGGTATGCTGGGGGCTGGATAAATATGGTACTGAAGCTCAAAAAGAGAAATACCTGACCAGATTAGCGACCGGAGAAATAATAGGTGCTTTTTGTTTGTCAGAACCGGAAGCGGGCTCTGATGCAACATCTCAAAGAACAACTGCAGAAGATAAAGGTGACCATTACATTCTTAACGGAACTAAAAACTGGATAACAAATGGTAAAAGTGCTTCAGTTTATTTAGTAATAGCACATACCGATAAAGAAAAAGGCCATAAAGGAATTAACGCCTTTATAGTTGAGAGGGGTATGGAAGGATTTGTTGTTGGAAAGAAAGAAGAGAAAATGGGAATCAGAGGCTCTGACACTCACTCTTTAATGTTTCAGGATGTGAAGGTTCCAAAGGAAAACAGAATAGGTGAAGATGGATTCGGTTTCAATTTCGCAATGGCAACATTAAATGGCGGTAGAATTGGTATTGCTGCCCAGGCATTAGGAATTGCTTCAGGTGCTTATGAACTGGCCTTAAAATATTCAAAAGAAAGAAAAGCTTTCGGTAAGGAAATCAGTCAACATCAGGGTATTGCTTTTAAGCTTGCCGATATGGCCACACAAATTGAAACTGCGAGATTATTAGTTCTAAAAGCTGCATGGCTTAAAGATAATAAACAAGATTTCTCTTTGGCAGGTGCAATGGCTAAGCTATTCGCTTCACAAGTGGCAATGGATACTACGGTAGAAGCCGTACAGGTGCATGGGGGTTACGGATATGTAAAAGAATATCACGTTGAACGACTCATGAGAGATGCAAAAATTACTCAAATATATGAGGGTACTTCAGAAATACAAAAAATTGTTATTTCTAGGAGCATACTAAAGTAAGATATTCAAATAATCTTCGTTACTCTATAAATCCTTACATTGTGTAAGGATAATATAGAATTAAATTATTTGATATAAAACTATTTTTAATTAGATTTGTACAATATATTTTTTAAACATTTTTACTTTTCATAGTTTATCCATTCACAAAACAAGATAATGGAAGATTACAACAAAATTATAGAGTCCCTGAGCGTTAAGTTTGTAAAAGCAAAAAACGTCAAAATTGTTAAACCAGTCATTGTTAACAACCTTTATGAGGTTGAAAACAAATTGATTCTGGTTAATAAAGGAGAAGTACTTATTGGTGAAGATAAATTACTGGCAAAAGAGG